>DAOVUZ010000095.1 GCA_030632305.1 Dehalococcoidales bacterium
GGGGGAAGGATTTGGATGGAAACCAAAAAGGGAGAAAGATTTTCTGACATAAGGGTAGAGCAGGCTCTTGAGGTAGGAGCCAATATATTAGCCGTTGCCTGCCCTTATTGCATGCTCAACTTTGAAGATAGTGTGTTGACCCTGGACAAGGGCGATGTCATTGAGATTAAGGACATCGCTGAACTAGTTCAAGAGGCGATTTAAGCCAGTTTAAGACAGTTAAGGAGGTTCTATTTAATGGAAGACGAAGTCAGAATTGGGGTATATATCTGTCACTGTGGGAGCAATATTGCCGGCACAGTTGATGTAGGCGCAGTTGCTGATTTTGCTCGAGGGCTGCCGTCAGTGGTAGTGGCTCGAGATTATAAATATATGTGTTCTGACCCGGGTCAGACTCTTATCAGGGATGACATTAAAGAGCTAGGGCTCAACCGGGTAGTAGTGTCTTCTTGCTCTCCGTTGATGCACGAGCGCACCTTCCGCCAAAATTGTGAGAGGGCTGGGGTGAACCGCTATCTATTCCAGATGGCAAATATTCGTGAGCACTGTTCCTGGATAACCGAAGACTGCGAGGCAGCTACTGAGAAGGCCAAGGCTCTGGTGAGCGCCGCGGTAAGGCGTGTTTACTACCAGGAATCCCTGGAGATAAAGACGGTTCCAGTTAATCCCAATACTCTGGTGGTGGGAGGGGGTATCGCTGGCATCCAGGCGGCTCTAGAGATAGCTGATGGTAAACATACGGTCTATCTGGTGGAAAGGGATCCCAGTATCGGTGGTCACATGATTCAGCTAGATAAGACCTTCCCCACCCTGGACTGCTCAGCCTGTATCCTCACCCCAAAGATGAGCATGGTCGGCTGCCACCCCTATATTGAGCTAATGGCCTACAGTGAAGTAGAAGAAGTTTCAGGGTATGTCGGCAACTTCAAGGTTAAAATCAGGAAGAAGTCAAGGTATGTCGATGTTAGTAAATGTACCGGTTGTGGGGAGTGTACCAAGGTATGTCCGGTTGAGTTGCCCGCCGAGTTTGAACTGGGAATGAGCCAAAGGCAGGCTATCTATCGGCCCTTCCCTCAAGCAGTCCCCAGTGTCTTTACCATTGACAAACGAGGCCAAGCACCGTGCCGGGTTGCCTGTCCTGCCGGGGTCAATGCCCAGGGCTATACATCCCTTATCTCAAAGGGCAAGTTCAAGGAAGCTCTTGAGGTGATGAGGCGGACTATGCCCTTTGCCGGTGTCTGTGGACGGGTTTGCACTCATCCTTGTGAGTTAGAGTGTGAGCGGAGGAATGTTGATGAGCCGGTGTCCATACGCGCGCTAAAGCGCTTCATGGCTGACTACGAGATGAAGGCGGGTAGAGAAAAGGCATCTCCTATTGAGAAGACGAGGGAAGATAAAGTGGCTATCATTGGCTCGGGTCCAGCCGGTTTAGCCTGTGCCTATGACCTGGTCAGGCAGGGATACCCGGTTACCGTCTTTGAGGCTGCTCCCCAGAGTGGTGGTCTGTTGCGCTATGGCATTCCTGAATACCGGTTGCCTAATAAAGTAGTGGAGAATGACATAGCTTATATTGAAGAGCTAGGGGTGGAAATAAAGACAAATACACCGGTGAAGAATCTGGGGGATGTATTCAATCAGGGATATAAAGCTATATTCCTCGGAACTGGTGCCGGGATAAGCCAGAAAATGGGTATTCCCAATGAAGACATCGTGGGAGTGGTCCATGCCCTCGACTTCCTGAGGCAGGTGAACTTGGGGGTGAAGGTGAAACTTGGGGCGCAGGTGGCGGTTATTGGTGGTGGCAACGCTGCCGTAGATGCTGCCAGGGTTGCCCAGCGGCTGGGGGCAAAGAAGGTTTCTATTGTCTATCGTCGCTCCAGAGCTGAGATGCCTGCTGACGAAACTGAGGTTGAGCAAGCTGAGCGGGAAGGGGTGGATATTCATATTCTGGCGGCACCGGTTAAAATTCTGACCAAAGGTAACCAGCTAACTGGTATCCAGTGTATTCGGATGGAGTTAGGTGAGCCTGATGCCAGTGGTCGACGACGACCAATACCGATTGAAGGCTCAGAATTCAATATGGATGTTGATAATGTAATCATTGCCATCGGTCAGGTGGTAGATAAGGCAATACTACCTAAGGAGCTTGGCTATACCAATTGGGGAACCCTGTCCGTTGACCCGGTCACCTTTCAAGCCAGCGCTGAGGGTATTTTTGCTGGTGGTGATGTGGTGTCTGGCCCGGCTGATGTTATTGCTGCTATTGCCTCAGGTAAGGAAGCTGCTATCTCTATTGACCGCTACCTTAATGGTGCCAGCTTAACCGAGGGGAGACCAGCTACGGTTAAACGGGTAGAAGAGGTGTCAAAAGAAGGAGTGGAGCCAAAGGGGAGACACCCTATGCCGGCTCTTGAACTGGAGAAACGAGTAAGTTTTACTGAGGTTGAACTTGGCTTTGATGAGAAAACGGCTGTTGAGGAAGCCAAGCGTTGTTTGAACTGTGCTGTTTGTTCGGAATGCCTGGAGTGTGTTAAGGCCTGCGAACTTAATGTAATCAACCCGGAGATGGAGGAGGAAATAGTCGAGGTAGATGTCGGTAATATAATCTTAGCCACTGGTTACGATGCCTTTGACCCGTCCCCACTCTACCAGTACGGCTATGGGCGTCTGGATAATGTGGTTACCGGGCTTGAGTTTGAGAGGATGGTCAGTGCTTCAGGGCCGACTGCGGGACATATACTTCTCAAGGATGGTACCGAGCCACAGTCGGTAGCTATTATCCACTGTGTAGGTAGCCGGGACAAGAACTACCACAAGTATTGCTCTCGGGTCTGCTGTATGCATGCTCTCAAGTATTCTCACCTGATAAAGGAGCATACTAAGGCTGAAGTGTACCAGATGTATATGGATATGCGCTGCTTTGGCAAGGGATATGAAGAGTTTTACGAGCGTCTGTCAGAGGAAGGGGTTTATTTTATTCGGGCGAAGGTAGGCGAGGTTACCAACCGCGCCGTAACTGATGAGGAGAAGGGGAAACTAGTCGTCGTGTCTGAGGATACCTTGCTGGGCAGTATAATGCGGGTGCCGGTAGATATGGTTATCCTGTGTACCGCCTTGGAGGCACGCTCAGACGCAGACAAGGTTGCGAGGTTGTTTTCCTTGAGCCGAAGCCCCGATGGCTTCTTCCTAGAGAGACACCCCAAGCTAGACCCCGTAGCTACTATGACCGACGGCACTTTCGTGGTTGGTTGCTGTCAGGGTCCCAAGGATATCCCTGATACTGTAGCTCAAGCATCAGCCGCTGCTGGCCGGGTTTTGGCTATGATTAGCGCTGGCACCATA
>DAOVUZ010000079.1 GCA_030632305.1 Dehalococcoidales bacterium
CAGGTTTCTTATTTGGGCAACGGTTCGGATGCCCTTGATCGAATGGTCAGAGATTATGAATAGCTCATCAATATCCTGAGTGGTTTTTCGTGATAGGTGCTCCATTCCTGCCTCGCAGTCCATAACGATATAAGCGTAGTTTTCAGCCAAGGTGTTTATAAACTCCCTCAGGATAAGATTGGGGTAGCAGTAGCACTCCAGACCCTCGCCCCTGCCCATTGATACAAGGTCAAGCCCCTTACTTTCCACTATAGCCTCGTTAAATTTATACTTCAAATAGGCCTCTTTGGTCATCCCGGCAGGTATGTTTATCTTCTCCTCATGAAACAGGCCGATTATTGAGCCGATTGTCTTTTTTGTGCCCAGCCCCAGACTATCCCCCAAGTTGGCGTTAGGGTCGGCATCAACTGCCAGAACCGGTCCTGCCCCCTTCTTTTTCAGGTAGCGAATAATGAGACTTGCTATTGAAGTCTTTCCGGTACCACCCTTTCCAGCAACGGCAATAGAAAAACTCAAGTGGTTACCCCCGACTTTAATTTAACCTCATGGCAGTTGGTTAGCTTCTTGTTTACTGACGGGAACTCGCTAGCATTGGTGTGTGGCAGGAATAGAGCTGCTATATAATTATTCATAAAAGTGGCGTCTTCACTCAATTCAAAATTGGTCATCATCCTAGCAACCTTTTTCTCATCATTGAGCATGTCGGTAGAGAATGAGGTTAATCTTGCCCCCAGGAGAGAGCCATTACCAATGAAGATGAACCTATCCAGGGGGAGGTCAGGAAAGAGACCAATGGTGATAGCTTTTGAAATATTGATATTATTACCGAAGGCACCAGCGATGATTATCTGTTCTAAACTGTAGACGGTGAGTGCCACGCTTCTGATTAATGTCTGGCACCCAGCATACATGGCTGCCTTGGCTCGAATAAGATTATCAATATCCACCTCGGTGATAACAATATCTTTTCCGATTTGAGTTTCGGATGACCAACATAGGACATACTCATAGCCATCACTACCCTGTCTAATTCTTTCTGTGCGGATGGCGGTGTTAAATTTACCGTTCGGACCGATGACCCCGGCTTCAAATAGTCCGGCAGCAATACTTATCAAGCCTGAGCCACAAATTCCCTTTGGTTTTACCTCGCCAATGGTGCTGACCACTGGCTCAAAATTTGTTGGATTGATGTCGAAGTCTCCAATAGCCCCGTCGGTGGCTATCATGCCGTGCTTTATCCCACCACCGGCAAAGGCGGGACCAGCTGAACAAGCGGCAGTTACCATCCAATCTGAGTTTCCAATCACTATCTCCCCGTTGGTCCCTATATCTATATAGAGCGTTAATTTCTTTCTCTGGTACACTCCCGCCCCCAGAATCCCGGAAACAATATCGGCACCGACATAGCTTGATACCGAGGGCAGGGTGTGGAGGTAGACATGTTCTCCTACCTCGATACCTAAAGAATCTGCCCTTACCTGGGGGATAAAGTTGGCTACGGGGGTATAAGGGGCTAACCTTATATATTTAGGGTTAAGACTGAGAAGGAGCTGGAGCATTGTTGTGTTGCCGGTAGCAACTATATGACCGATATGGCTCACCTCGACTCCAGCTTGGGCTAGTAGTTGCTTAATAATCCCGTTAATGGTGGCGATAACCACCTGCTGTAGCTTTTTAAGACCACCTGGTTTCTGGCAGTAGGCGATACGAGTAATAATATCTTCACCGTAGCTAATCTGTCCGTTATACTCGACGCTTTGGGCTAGGACTTTACCCCGGTTTAAATCGAGTAGCTGCCCGCAGACAGCAGTAGTTCCGATATCAAAGATGAGAGAGTAATGCTTACCCCTCGTATCTCCTGGCTCAATATTTATTATTGTTGGTCTTCGCTTACTATCCCATCGGGTTTCACTTCCATTGAGGAGGGTAGTAACCGTGACCTTCCAATGACCATCTCGTAAAACCTTAGCCAGCTTCTTTACCACGCTAAAGTCTACCGAGATAGTATTAAGGTTATACTGTTGCTTTAAGCCTCTTAGCAGCCGGGAGAGGTCACTGGCATTATCGTTTAAGGTTGGTGGTGGCAGCCCAATAAAAAGTTTGCTTAAGGGGGGAGTAAATCTCCAGCCGGTAGCTAAAGCTTCTACTTGTTCTGCACCAGCCGCCAGTTCCTTGCGCTCCCGGCCGAGGATAGCCGTCTCCAGCCTTGATTCTACCGGAATGTAGACCACTAAATCAGTGATTATGCTGCTTTGACAGGCTTGTCTGAGACCTTGCTTATATTCCTCTTCAGAAAGTTTCTCGGTCCGGCTGCTGTCTACCCCCCCCTTCTTGATCAAGACCTTGCAGGTGCCACAAACACCATCACCCCCGCAGGAGGCATTGATGTGGACACCGGCAGCAATAGCCGTCTGTAGAAGATTGTCACCTTGTTCGGCGACGATATCAACATTATCGGGGTCGAAGTGAACCCCTCTTTTTTTATTAGGCAATCCTTTTGACATCTAACCCCTTATATTAACCAAATATCACCGAGGGATGGCTAAAAAAGCCCGGTGACCTTTCCTGTTTTCACATCAACATCTACCCTTCTAAAAGCAGGGTTAGATGAAGTTCCCGGCATCAGGCTGATGGCTCCGGCGCAGGGGCAGAGAAATTTTGCCCCGGAATAAATCAATATATCCCGGATGGGCAGAGTCCAGCCCTTGGGGACACCCTTAAGGGACGGGTCATGAGTGAGACTCAGGTGAGTCTTTACCATCATGGTGGCATACTCATCATACTTCGGGTCAGCCTCAAACTTCTTAGCTTTAGCCTCAGCATCGGGCGTCCACGATACGCCATCGGCGCCGTAGACTGTCTTGGCTATCTTTTCCACGCGCTCGCGCAGTTTCATCTCGTTGGGATAGAGGAACTTGAAATCACCTTTATCTTCGCAGGCTTCCTTCACGGTGTCAGCCAGTTCCAGGGCGCCATCACCGCCGTCAGCCCAGTGCGAGGATAAAGCGCAGCGGGCACCGGCGGCTTCAGCTGCCTTTCTCACTATGGCAATCTCGTCCTTGGTATCGGTGTAGAAGGAATTGATGCACACCACCGGGTTGATGCCGGACTGCCGGATAACGCCGATGAGGTGTTGCATGTTGGGCAGGCCCTTCTCTACCAAGCCCACATCCTCTTTGGTGTAGGACTCGGGGAGGGGCAGACCGGCGACTACCTTGGGTCCACCGCCGTGCATCTTCAGGGCGCGGATGGTGGTGGTAAGTACTGATACATGTGGTTTGAGGCCGCTGTAGCGGCACTTTACGTTCCAGAACTTCTCAAAGCCGATGTCGGCGGCAAAGCCGCTCTCGGTAACATGGTAGTCAAACATCTTCAGGCCGATGCGGTCGGCGATGATGGATGACTGTCCCACGGCGATATTGGCAAATGGCCCGGCGTGTACCATGCAGGGCTGGTATTCGGCGGTGCACATCAGGGTGGGGTTGATGGTGTTGCGCATCCAGGCAGTCATGGCGCCGCCTACTTCCAGGTCGCCAGTGGTAATCGGGTTGCCTTTCTTGTCGAAGGCTACAGTAATCTTATCCATTCTTTCCCGCAGGTCAGCCAGGTCTTTGACGATGGACAACATAGCCATTAGCTCGGAGCCGACGGCGATGCCGAATTTGGACTGCATGGTGAAGCCGTCCATACGGCCACCGAGGCCGATGACGATATTGCGCAGGCTCTGGGCACAAAAGTCCAAAATCCAGCCCATCTCCACCCGGGTGGGGTCAACATCTATGCGGCGCATCTTGGTGAGTCTGGCCAGCTGTTCATCATTGTAGTTGCGCTCGTGCTGCATCCTGGCAGTAAGGGCAACCATCGCCAGGTTATGGGCGTTCATGATATCGTTGATGTCGCCGGTAAGACCCATAGAAAATTCGGTCATGGGAATAGCTAGAGCATTACCCCCGCCGGCAGCGGTTCCC
>DAOVUZ010000108.1 GCA_030632305.1 Dehalococcoidales bacterium
GGCGCGAAGCAGGAAGGTCTATGCCTCTATCAGAAAGGGGACAGGTGTAAGCTCTTGACCTGAGCCCAGCTACGGTTTACTATGGAGGTAATCGGCTTTAAGGTAAATCCTGGAACAAGGGAAATATCCGCCAGCACTATCCTGATATCGGTGCTCTTCCTCACTATTGGGATATTGAGCATATTCATTGGCGTAAGACGCCACCTGTTAATAAAGAAAAAGGCTGAGCCTTGGTGGTGACCAGGGGGGAGTTATGACAGCTAAAATATTGATGATTCAAGGTACTGCCTCTATGGTGGGTAAGAGCATACTGGTTACTGCTTTGTGCCGCATCTTCAAACAGGATGGATTCAGGGTAACTCCGTTTAAAGCCCAGAATATGACACGGGAGTCCTTTGTGCTTGAGAATGGGGATGAAATTGGGGGAGCCCAGGTAGTGCAAGCCGAGGCAGCCGGTATAGAGCCAAGCGCTGATATAAATCCGATACTGATAAAACCAGAGGCAGGTAATAAGACTCAGGTGCTGGTATTGGGCAAGCCAGCTATGACCTTGACCGCTGGAGAGTATGGTCAGCACGCTGATGAGCTTCTTTCTGTCGTTGGAGAATCATTAGCCCGCCTGCGTTCGGCATATGATATTGTAATTATTGAGGGGGCAGGCAGTCCGGTGGAGATGAATATTAAGCAGAATGAAATCGTTAATATGCGTATAGCCAGATTAGCCAGAGCGCCGGTCTTGCTGGTAGGTGATATTGACAAAGGGGGTGTCTTTGCTTCTCTGGTTGGCACCCTAGCCCTTTTTGATGAGGCGGAAAGAAATTGTGTCAAGGGTCTGGTTATTAACAAGTTCAGGGGCGACATTACCTTACTTCAGCCCGGGCTAGACTACCTGGAAAGCTATACCTCAAAGCCGGTCATTGGCGTCATACCCTATTACCAGCATATTCTAATCCCTGAGGAAGATTCTGTATCGGAGGATAACATGGCATTCCCTTCGCTAGCATTACCTGATAGGCAACAACAGTATGACCGGCTGGCAGATATTGTTCGCCATAGTCTTAACCTGAAACTTGTTTATCAAATATTGGACGGTAGTTGTGAATTCACAACCTGAACCCCACATCCTTTTTACCCGAGATGAGATAGAAACCATAGTCAAAAAGCTGGCGGGTGAAATCAGCCAGGATTATGATGGTAAGCACCCCCTTCTAATAGGGGTTCTTAAGGGTTCGTTTATATTTATGGCTGACCTGATTCGGCATCTTAATTTCCCATTGGAAGTAGAGTTTATTAAACTATCCAGCTATGGGCGGGGCAGGAGCACTCCCGGGAAAATCAAGGTTGTGCAGGGGCTTCGTTCTAAAGTAAGGGGCAGAGATATAATCATTATTGAGGACATTGTGGATACCGGGCATACTATCGCCTTCCTGCTGGATTATCTGAGGAAGAAAAAACCAGCTTCATTGAAGCTTTGTGCGCTGACCGACAAGCCTTCTCGGCGGCAGGTTCCGGTTAGTATTGATTATCTAGGTTTTACTGTTCCCGATAAGTTTATCGTCGGCTATGGCTTGGATTGGGATGAAAAGTTTCGCTACCTGCCTCATATAGGCTTTGTTGAGGTTAAGGATTAGTGTTGTCCAAATTGGCTCTCTTAATCTCAGTAGCTAAAGGAGAGCTTCCCGCTGACCTTATCCTGGCTAATGCCAAAGTAGTTAATGTCTTTACCGGCGAGATAGAGTCAGGCAATGTAGCTATTTATGAGGGCAGGATTGCTGGGGTAGGGGACTATCACCAGGCTCAGCAGGTGCTAGACTTAACCGGCAAATATATCGCTCCCGGTCTTATCAATGGGCATACTCATCTGGAAAGCTCTATGCTTGATATCAGTCAGTATGCTCAGGCAGTGGTGCCACGAGGCACTCTGGCTCTGGTTACCGATCTTCACGAAATAGCCAATGTTTGTGGGCTGGAGGGTATGAGGTATGTGCTGAACTGCGCCCGACGCTTACCCCTGGAGCTTTTTTTAATGGCTCCGTCCTGTGTGCCAGCTACTCCTCTGGAAACCTCAGGAGCTACCCTTGAGCCTGAGGCTATCCGTCAGGTTCTCAGATGGAAGGGCTGTATCGGACTGGGCGAGGTAATGAATTTCCCCGGTGTGCTTGGCGGTGATAACAGTGTGCTGAGTAAAATTATCCTGGCCACAGGAAAGGTTGTTGATGGTCATGCCCCCGGTGTTCGTGGTAAAGACCTCAGTGCCTACATTGCTGCCGGCATACTTTCCGACCATGAATCGGTTTCTCTGGAGGAGGCTAGAGACAAGCTGAGGCAGGGCATGATGGTCATGATTAGAGAGGGTTCTTCAGAGAAAAACCTTGATGCCCTGCTGCCCTTAGTTACCAATAAGACATATAAAAGGTTCTTGTTTGTGGTTGATGACCGTAGTTGTGGCGACCTGCTCAGTGATGGTGACATTGATGCCGTAGTGCGAAAGGCAATTCGCCGTGGTCTTGACCCAGTGAGGGCTATTCAGTTGGCTACTATAAATAGCGCTGAGTATTTCAGGCTAGATAGGCTGGGAGCAGTAGCGCCCGGCTATCTGTCCAATTTGATTGTCATTGGCGATTTGCCTAGCTTAGAGATAGACATGGTCTTTTACCGAGGTCGTCTGGTAGCCAGGGAGGGAAAGCCTTTGTTCTTCTCATATCAACCGGCTAGCCGGGGATTGACTAATACCGTGAATATTAAGCCCTTTAATATAGAGGCATTGAAGCCCTTAGCTTCGGGAGAAACCGAACCGGTTATTGAGATTGTCCCTGGCCAGATAATCACCCGGAAAAGACTCCAAATGAGCATCCAGCCCCCAGTCACTCATTTGTTGCCTGGCCCATTCAGCGGCAGCGTAGTAGCCAGGGGTTCCTCTAAAACGTGGACCATGAACATCCGTGAGATAACTTAAGGTCTCCATGGCCTGCGAATGCTGGATACCTTCTTCTTTTATGGCGGCAATCACC
>DAOVUZ010000078.1 GCA_030632305.1 Dehalococcoidales bacterium
ATTTCCGGGGTAGGTTGCGGGTAGTATCGGTGCAGACTCTGATGACAAAGGTCAGCCAGAAACTGGTCAGCACTTTTACCCTCCGGTAGCTCTACCTCGGGGAGGTGGAGGCGGCCAAACTCAAGCTTGAGGTTGCACATCTGGGCAATGCGCTCCGTGTTTTCTATTGCCTGGGGAATATCCTTAAATAGCTCTGCCATCTGCTGCGGACTTTTAAGGTAGAAGAAGTCGCCAGCCATCTTCATTCGCTTCTCATCATAGATAGAAGAGTTGCTCCCGATACACAGCAGCAGGTCGTGGGCTGAGGCATCCTCCTGGTTGACATAGTGGACATCGTTAGTCGCCACCAGTGGTATATCCAGCACACTGCTTAGAGAGATGAGACCCTGGTTTATTTGCTCCAGCTCAGGTATAGGATGCCTCTGTATTTCCAGGTAGAAATCGTTAAATACTCGCTTATACCACAAGGCGGCTTGTTTCGCCTCCTGGAGGCGTGCTTCCAGCACAAGGCGTGGAACCTCACCGCTGATACAGGCAGAAAGGGCAATAAGACCATCATGATACTGCTGTAGAAGCTCTTTATCGACCCTCGGCTTATAGTAAAAACCTTCCAGCTGGGCTTTGGTAGCTAGCTGGATTAAATTGTGGTAACCGGTCTGGTTTTTAGCCAGTAGAACAAGATGGTAGTGGTTTTTATCGCTGGCTTCACGGCTGAAGCGGCTGTTTGGAGCTACATAAAACTCGCAGCCGATAATAGGCTTTATTCCTACCTCTCTGGCTGCCAGGTAGAACTCAATAACACCATACACCGCCCCGTGGTCAGTTATCGCCAAGCTATCCATACCCAGCTCCTTGGCTCGTGACACCAGTTGGGGAATGCGGCACATGCCATCAAGCAAACTATACTGTGTATGGATATGGAGATGAGTGAACATGGCACCTCTAGTCATAGAAATCTGCTGTTATTATAGCACAGGGTTGCTACCTGAGACATTCTTTTCAGCCATAGGATGTAGCAACTAGGCACAGATTTATTTAGACTTCCTGGCAACCTATCCCCCTGACCCCCTCATGCAGAGAAGATATTCCTATCATGGAGAGGGGACAAAGGGGGTAAGGTGGATAGTACTATGCTTTTTACCTGTGACAGTGTAAAATCTGGATACTAACTCAATGGAATACAAATTGAAGATTCTCAGCATTACCGCTAGATGGCTATTTATACTCTGTCTGCCCATCCTGCTGCTGACAGCCAGCCTCGGCGGGGCGGTAAATAGCCCCTGGCTGTATAAATATGGCTTCCAGAAATATGATGTCAGTCAGACTACCGGCCTGGCTGAGGTAGAGCTGGAGACGGCAGCCACCGGACTGATTAGCTACTTCAACTCCGATGATGAGGATATCACCCTTACCGTGGTGAAGGATGGCGAGCCGTTTGAGTTATTTAATGAGCGGGAGATAGCTCACCTCAGGGATGTAAAGGCCCTGATTGGGCTGGACTACTGGGTTTTACTGGCGACACTGATTTATGCTCTGGGCTATGCCGGGGTTAGCCTCTTCCGGGGGAAGAACTGGCGGCGGCTGGCGCGGGGGGTGGTTGGGGGAAGTGGCATTACCCTAGCCCTGATGCTGGCTTTAGGGGTGGGGATAATACTAGGCTTTGACCAGCTTTTCTGGCAATTCCATGTTATTAGCTTCGCCAATGAGCTGTGGCAGCTTGACCCAGCCAAAGACTACCTGATTATGCTCTTCCCTCGGGGCTTCTGGTATGATGCCGCTACGTTCTGTGCTCTGGCAACAGCCGGGATAGCGGTGGTTCTGGGCGGGATAGCTGGGGGGTGTCTGCTATTCACCAGGAGACGGCTTGTATCCCAGTAAGACCACAGGCACTTTAGAACCTGAGCTTCAGGGTTACTATCTCAAAGGGTTTTACCTGTAATTCAAGAGTGTCGGTGCCAGCCTCAAGCTCCTTTTCTTCCCTTTCCAGGAGGTCAGTAATCCAAGCCTCCGTAATCGGCTTAAATACCTTTAATTCGGCAGTTGTAGCCTCGCCTCTGGTTTCAAAAAACCTCAATATCGCTTCATCACTGCCTTCAGCCTTCTTAAATGCGGAAAGGATAAGGTTGCTCGGCTTTAGCTCCAGGAAGGAATACTCACCAGGCAAATCACCCGTGGCATTGGCTTCAACCGGCATCAGCAAATGATGGTATTCCTGAGCTTCTTTATATACTTTTGCCTGACGCCAATCACCTACATGAGGTTGGAGGCTATATTCAAAGGTAAAGGGCTTGAGCTCTAAAGCATCCTGAGTAGGGACTAAGGGACCTGATATTCCATCAGCCGAGAGCCCATATACGCTTCTAAGCAGGGTAATATAGATAGAGCCTTCTACCATCTCCACCGCCGGCAGCCCTTTGTTCATAAAGGTTATCCCCCTGGCGCCATCACTGTAATCAAACCAGCTCATGAAATTGGGTATTCGGGAAGGCTTAAACCCTTTGCCTCGGCCGGCGAAAGTCTCCGTCGGCTCCCAAACAACCCCGAATTGCGTTTCCCTGAGATAGGTCTTCCTGTCCATTCCCGTGTCAAATTTAACCCTCAGCCTTATATTGGGATATTTATTATCAACCCTGGTGACAAATTCTATTCGGGGAAGGTCCCTGTAGACGATAACCTCCTTGCAGATATCCAGCACCTTATATTTATAGAGCATCGGTGGGAACCTCTCCTTTAACCTGTAGGGCCAGGTGAGACAGTAATATTCGTCCTCAAAAATTATCTTTGACACCAGAGGTCCGCTTTCTATCTCAAAGCTTTTCGGCTTAAAGCTTCCATATTGAAATCCCCCTCCAGATTCGCTCTTTATCAGCTCGGTGAATCTGGAGCGATGATGATACAGGTCTCCACTCTCATCCTCAATAACCAGCTCATTCCCCTTGACCAGAAGTTCCCCGCTTTTATCAAAAACCTGGATTATTCCCGTTTCTTTATCCACCTCCACCCTGAAAAACGGGGTTTCCAGTGCCTGTTGTTCCACCTTTATCCCGGTCTCAGGTTGCTTTTCACCTGGCACCGCCTTATATACCTTATAACCCAGAGGTGGGACATCACCGATAAAGCCAATTGTTGCCTCCCTGACATCGCCCTCCTTGTTTCTATCTATCTTCACTATTTGGCTTTCTACCTCACCTTCATCCTCCATACCAGGCTCTATCTTCCACCCTTCGGGTAAGTGCAGGCTTGCCTCAACCCAGTTCCTCATCCGCCACGAGAGAGGGTTAAACACTATGACACCGTTACCATTGGTGCCAACCTTTTCCGCAATATAGGCTAAAGATTGGGATAAGAGCTTATTGAGCTTGGTTTTAAGGGAATCAAAAATCTCCCTTGCCTCTTCATAAATCCCATCCACGCCACAGCCGGTAATAATGTCATGAAAAGCAATAAACAAGATTTTCTTCCAGGCTTTACCAAGTTCATCAGCCGGATATTTAGCCCCGAGCAGCCAGGCGATGGTAGCAAACTCTTCGGTGTTTATCAGAAGCCCCTCATATTCCCTGAAGTTCTGCACTATCCATATTCGGCTGGAGGCTACCTGGGGGAAGACATCAACCAGTTCATCATCGTATAGCTCCCCTTCTATAACCCCGAATCTCTTTTCGGTTTTCTCCAGAGCCTGGAAGAATTGACTGGGGACAGCTATCTTCATCTCAACCTCTGAATGAACCCTATTCCAATCACTTACTACTTGAGTGATTTCCGACTGGGGGGGCATTGAGCCACTGCCACAGGGCATCAGGATATGATGAGTTGAGGCATATTTATTAAGCGTAACATAAGATGCCTCCAAATTATCAAGGTCAAGACCTGCCCTGTAGCCGAGACGCATCCAGTGACTTAAAATAGTTGTCCCATCCAGTCCCTTCCACAGAAATTCGCTTTGCATTATCTCTGCCCTTGCCCCCCTCCTGAAGGCAAGCCACTTGTAGCCGGCTTTCTTGTAAACTTGAGGAAGCTGAGCATTCATGCCAAAACTATCTGCTGCCCAGGCTACCGGGACTTCAACGCCAAATTTTTCTTTACAATACCTTTTGCCAAATAGAATC
>DAOVUZ010000114.1 GCA_030632305.1 Dehalococcoidales bacterium
AATTGCTGGCGATGAGTTTCACACCCGGCAAATAGTAATTTTAAGTGGCGCCGGAGCCAAGGAATACTACCGCTCTAAGTTTGGCTACAGCTCACAGGGAGACTATATGATTAACAGAGCTTATTGGCGTAGCACGAATTTAAGGCGAGGCGAGGGTGGATAGAAATGAGAAATTTAATAATCTATGTTTCAATACATCATGGAAATACTGAAAAGGTAGCTAAGGCAATGGCTGAGATTCTTAGTGCAGAATTAGTCAAACCACACGATGTAGACATAACTGCTCTTCCAAAATATGACCTGATTGGCTTTGGTTCAGGGATTTACTTCGGGAAATACCACAAGAGTTTATTAAGTCTTGTTGATAAACTACCTGTTTTAAAAAGCAAGAAGGCGTTTATATTTTATACCAGCGACAGAACTGAGCCCAATAGAGAATTGAAAGAGAAATTATTGGCAAAAGGCTTTGATATTATCGGAGAATTTTCCTGTCGGGGGTGGGATACATGGGGACCGTTAAAACTTATTGGTGGGATAAGCAAAGGTAGACCAAATAAAGAAGATTTGGAAAAGGCGAGAAATTTTGCCAAGGATTTGCTAGAAGATTAAAACCCTAGTCTTCCACCAACTTTTGGCCGGTGAGGAATGCCCACTGCCAAGCTTAATTAATAGACCACAGAAGCCAGCTTGACACGACTTTTCGAGACATCTACACTATTACCACACCTGATGAGGTCTGAAAGTTATGATATGCCCTGTCTGTAAGTCCGATATGATAGTCGTCGAGTATCACAATATTGAGCTTGATTATTGTACCGGCTGTAAGGGGGTGTGGTTTGACTCTGGAGAGCTTGAGCTTTTGCTGGAGTCGCAGGGTCTGGAAGAGACAAACCTGTTCCTTGATAACATCCTCGACTCCCCGGAAGCCGTCTCATCAGAGAAGAAGCGAAAGTGCCCCCTCTGTGGTCACAAAATGAAAAAAATAACCATTGGCGAGCAGCCCAAAATACTTATCGACATGTGCAGTGAGGAACACGGGCTGTGGTTCGACGGGGACGAGGTTAATCAACTGATAAGACATCTGGCCGGGGAACACCCGCCAAAACAGGATTCCAGGGAACAGGTCGTTAGTTTCCTGGAAGAAGTATTCGAGGCCCCGGAGTAAGACAGAGTTAGTAGTTAAGAAATACCCAGAGCACATTATCTAAGGAGGTTTGATATGACAGTAGTTTGGGTCATCCTTGTCATTGTCGCAGTTCTTCTTGCCATTTTTGTTGGGATCTATAACGGCCTGGTCAGGCAGCGCAACCAGGTAAAGAACGCCTGGGCACAGATTGATGTCCAGCTAAAACGACGGTATGACCTCATTCCCAACCTCGTGGAAACAGCCAAGGGCTACATGAAGCACGAGCGGGAAACACTGGAAGCGGTAACCAATGCCCGCAACCTTGCCCAGCAGGTATCGTCCTCCGGAGCTGGCGTAAGAGCCAAGGCCGAAGGTGAGCTAAGTTCAGCTTTATCCCGGCTCCTCGTTGTGGTGGAAAACTACCCCGACCTTAAAGCCAGTCAGAACTTCCTGGCACTCCAGGAGGAGCTTACCTCAACCGAGAATAAGATAAGCTTTTCCCGCCAGTACTACAATGATTCAGTCCTAAAATATAACAACCAGACGCAGATGTTTCCGTCCAGCATTATCGCCAGTATAACCGGTTTTACGGCGAGTGAGTTCTTCGAGGTTACTGTCGCCGCGGAGAAAGAGGCACCCAAGGTTAGTTTTAGTTAGTGAGAAGACGCTCCAGCTATGTGGGAACAGATTAGGTCCAATCGAACAAAGTCGGTAATACTGGTAATCGGCATGGGAGGATTACTAACTCTGCTCGGCTTTTTACTGGGCTGGTACTTCTTTGATAATGCTATCGGGGGACTGGTCGTAGCCTTAGCCGTATGGATAATCATGAGTCTGTTTGCCTACTCCCAGGGGGATAGCCTGCTGCTTACGATGTCCCATGCCAAGAAAATCAAACGCGACGACCACCCTCGCCTATACAATGTCATTGAGGAGATGAAGATTGCCTCCGGGCTGGAGAAGATGCCCGACATATATATCATCGATGACCCGGCACTCAACGCCTTCGCTACCGGCCGAGACCCCAACCGAGCATCCGTAGCCATCACCTCGGGACTGCTGCAGAAACTCAACCGCGATGAACTGCAGGGGGTCATCGCCCACGAGATATCTCACATCAAGAACCGGGATGTGCTGCTAATGACTATGTGCGGTGTCCTGCTGGGCACCATCGTTATCCTGGCCTGGTACGGGTCACGCTTCCTAATTTTCGGCAGTATGACCGGGTCAAGAAGAAGCTCCTCATCTGGAGGCGGCGGTCAGGCTCAAATAATAATTCTAATCGTAGCGCTGGCATTTATGATACTGGCACCGATTATGGCACACTTTATTTACATGGCCATTTCCCGAAAACGGGAATACCTGGCTGATGCTTCTTCAGCCCTGTACACCAGGTACCCTGAAGGATTAGCTTCAGCACTGGAAAAACTCGGCGCCTCAACCAACCAGCTAAAATCAGCCAATAAGGCTACAGCACCCATGTATATCACCAACCCCTTCCGCAAGAAAGGCTTTAAAGCCAGCGACCTCTCCAGCACCCATCCTCCCCTCTCGGAGAGGATACGTATCCTCCGCTCTATGACTGGTGCCTCTTTTGGTGATTATGACCAGGCTTACCGTCAGGTTCACCGGGGTGGTAAGGGAATCATGCCCGCTACCGGTATCGCCGCCGGCGCGATTCCGCTGGCAGCAACGAAGCCAGAGGCGAAAGTAGAGGAACCAGGCGAGATGCAACGGGCTCGCGAGACCTCGGATGTAATGTGGCGATTAAACAACTATA
>DAOVUZ010000104.1 GCA_030632305.1 Dehalococcoidales bacterium
AAGATGCACCGATTGCGGTGAATGTGAGCGTGTTTGCCCGGTGAATATCCCACTAAGAAGCCTGACCAAAAAGATGTATGAGCTAGTTGATGAGCTGTTCCAGTTTAAGTCAGGCATGGATAAGGAGGCACCGCCACTAATGAGCCACTATGAACAGGAAGAGGCCGAAGGATTAATCAAGTAGAAGAGGTAAAGGGTGGCAAGTAGCAGCAAAATAAACAAAAAGGATATAGGGGAGCTCCTCAAAGACTGGAGCCAGGAGTTTACTGTATTCGTCCCGCAGCAGGAAAATGGGGGGACAATACTGGCTAGGTGGGATGGCACCGACACCAGTTTTTTAGATCGGTATAGAAATACAGCAAAACCAACCAAGGCTAACTTCTTTCCACCTATGGAGGAGATGTTCAGCTTCCAGAAAGACAATGAGGGCTATCATATAGAACCACCAGCATTAGATGGACATAAGCAACTAATTTTTGGCATTCGCCCCTGTGATGCCAGGGCTCTAGCTATACTGGATATGACCTTCAAGGATTTATATGAAGACCCTTACTACCTCTCAAAAAGGAACAACACGATTTTAATTGGGCTTGGTTGCACAAATCCCTATGATAGCTGCTTCTGCACTTCCCTGGGCATCAAACCAGGGGAATCAACCGATGTTGACCTGATGCTTACTGATATTGGTGACGAGTTCCTGGTCGAACCCGTTTCAGAAGCAGGTAAAGAGCTAATTGCCAAGGCTAGCCAGATGGGAAAATCAACCGAAGCTGACGAAGCCCGAGCTAAGGAAGTAAAAGAGGCATCCTACCAAAAAGTAACCCGAAAGATAGATACCAAGGATGTCACCGAAAAGCTATCATCCTGCTTTGGAAATCAAGACTACTGGGAGAAGGTAGCCGCCAAGTGCATAAGTTGTGGCATCTGTACTTTTGCTTGCCCCACCTGTTATTGCTTTGATATTAATGATGAGCTGGTCAAAAAGCAGGGAGCAAGATTTAGGAACTGGGATAGCTGCGCCTTCCCCATCTATACCAAGATGCCGATGGAAAACCCGAGGGTGGAGAAGTGGCGGCGGGTGAGGCAGAGGGTATGCCATAAGTATGAGTTCTACCCGATGAACTTTAATGTTATTGCCTGCACCGGCTGTGGAAGGTGTATTCGTCTTTGCCCGGTAAACTGGGATATTACCCAGACATTAGATAAGCTACCAGGCTGACTTCTGGGTAGCTATATTTATTTGGAGAACAGAGGATGACAGTTACTGATATGAGCAACCGGAGTCGGTTTCTCGCTGGAGGTAATGTTTACCTGCCGCACATAGCGGTAATCGAGAAGATAATTGACGAAACCCCCACCGTAAGGACTTTCCATTTCAATTTTAAGGACGATGGGCTACGCGAGGAGTTCACCTTTGAATCGGGGCAATTCGGTGAGTACTCGGTCTTCGGCATTGGCGAGGCTCCCTTCTGTATTTCATCCAGCCCGACCCGACGCGACCACCTGGAGTTTGCTTTACAGCGGGTAGGCAAGGTAACCAATGCCCTGCACCGTCTCGGCGTTGGTGCTGAGATAGGTTTTAGAGGACCCTATGGTAACGGCTTTCCTCTTGATTTCTTGCAGGGTAAGAACCTGGTTTTTGTTGCCGGTGGCATTGGCTTAGCCCCACTGCGGTCTCTAATCTGGAATGTCATAGACAACAGGGATAAATATGAAAAAGTAGATATTGTTTATGGGGCTCGCAGTCCTGCTGACCTGTGCTTCAAGTATGACCTAGATACCTGGGGCAAGGACAAAACAGTAAATATGGTAACCACCGTTGACAAAGGGGATGAAAGCTGGACGGGGAAAGTGGGCTTCGTTCCCCAGGTACTGGAGCAAGTGGCGCCCTCCGCCAGTAATGCAGTAGCTATCGTTTGCGGTCCACCGATTATGATACGATTTACCTTTCCTGTACTGGAAAAACTAGGTTTTACCCCAGAGCAAATGATAACTACCCTGGAAAAGAGGATGAAGTGCGGCATAGGTAAGTGTGGACGATGTAATATTGGTAATCTCTATGTCTGCCGTGATGGACCGGTGTTCACCTATGCCCAGATTAAGAGCCTCGTCTCTAGCGAGTATTAAACCGCTTTTTACAGCCCAGCAGCATCTAGTATTTGGGGCACCCTTTTCTCCGAGCCGATAGCCATAATATGCACCCCCTGACTGATGCCCTTTACCTCCTTGATTAGATTGGCTGCAATTTCTATCCCTGTCTTGACTTTATCTTCAGCCTCGGCTAATTTGTTAATTAATTCATCAGGCACGAAGACGCCAGCTACATTCTTATTCATAAATCGAGCCATACCAACAGATTTCAGGGGTATTATTCCGGCTAAGACGGGTACCCCAAATCCCTCTACCCTCTTCATAAATTTGGCAAAGCTGTTGACGTCATAGATAGCCTGAGTTTGGAAAAACCTGGCACCGGCGGCAATCTTCTTTTCCATCTTAATAAGCTGCAGTTCCATGCTAGCCCCGGCATCAGCCCCAGGATTCACCACTGCCCCAGGGAAGAAATTAGGCTTCCCCTTAAGCTCATTCCCAACCATATCATAGCCTTCGTTTAACTTACCTATGACCCATAACAGCTGGACTGAGTCTAAATCATAGACCGGCTTGGCTTGAGGGTGGTCACCGAGAGCAGGCAGGTCGCCGGTGATAGCCAGGACATTTCCGATTCCCAGGATATGGGCACTCAACAAATCCGATTGTAGCGCTAATCGGTTTCTATCACGACAGGTCATCTGGAATACGGGGTCAAGCCCTTTTTCTTTTAACAAGTGGCAGGTAGCCAGTGAGCCCAGCCTCATCACTGAGCTCTGCTGGTCAGTAACATTGGTGGCATCCACCCTCCCCAGCAAAAGCTCGGCTACCTCCTCAAGCTCAGTGGTGTCAGTTCCCTTTAACGGACCGACCTCAGTGGTCACCACAAACTTCCCCGCCTCTACCAATGGTTGTAAGCTCATTCTATTCTTCTCCTCCTACTTCCCTAGTTTAGCCCGCACCCATGAATTTGTTATGACATCACCCTCCAGCCAGTTAATTGGTAATCCCGGGGAG
>DAOVUZ010000021.1 GCA_030632305.1 Dehalococcoidales bacterium
AAACCAGAGTAACAATTGGCCAGAATGTTATTTAAATTGGGGGAGCCGATCGAAAGTTCTACATTCAGATGGGGGAGACAGGCTTCGGAACACATAGTATCCTGGAGCCCCATCTCTAGTTGGAAAGCAGCTGCCTTAGCAGCCTCGATATTTTACGGTATCTTCTGGTGGACAAGCTCAGTTAATCTAAGGAGATTAGGCCCTGCTTTATAGCTACAACCACCGCTTCAGTGCGGGCATTAGCATTCAATTTGCGCAAGATTGAAGTAACATGATTTTTAATGGTTTGCTCGCTGATGCCAAGTTTAATTGCAATCTCCTTATTAAAGTAGCCCTGAGCTATATAATTGAGGATTTCCATCTCTCTCGGGGTGAGCGGTGAGATAAAGGCTTCAGCTTCGCTTCGCCAGGAGAGTTCTTGAAACTGGTGTAACACTTGTTCTGCTACCTTTGGTCGGGTGGTGAGGCTTTCATTTATAGGGTGCTCACCACGAGCTACCTGTCTAACTGTATCGACTAGCTGGTCAGCAGTAATTTCCTTGCTCAAATAAGCTGCAGCCTGGGCTTTGAGTACCCGAAAGAGCTGAGTATCGTTGGGGTTTGAAGCAAGCACAATTAAGCCAATGTTAGGCGAGCGTTGCTTTATCTTATGAGCTAGTGTCAGGCTATCATCAGAGGAGCCATCAATATCCACGAGGGCTACATCAGGCGGCAAAGTGTCAATGGCTGATAGCACTTGGTCATTGACCTCGGTGGCACCTGAGATTTCAATATCTTCCATAGAGGAGAGCGAATGCTCTATTCCTTGCCGAAACAGAAATTGCTGACTAACTATAAAGATTCGTATTTTATTCATGTTCATAAACCTTATCTAGAACCAGCTCGCACTGAAGCCGACTTCAAGTGATTCTAACTCCTTTCATTCTCTATATTATTCCCACTTTAGGTAGTGACAGCAGTAGTTTTAGCAATGGAGAGGAAAACCTCAGCCAGCTTAGGGTCGAACTGCGTGCCGGCACCTCGCTTTATTTCCTCCAATGCTTCTTCATAGGATAAGGTATTAGAGAAAGGTCGTTCCGAAGTCATAGCGGCAAAGGCATCAGCTATAGCCAGAATGCGGGCTTCTAATGGTATCTCCTCACCCTTTAGTCCTTGGGGATAACCACTACCATCATACCTCTCATGGTGGTGCAGGATGCCAAGTATGCAAGGAGCCAAGTGACCAATATGACTAACAATAGTTGCCCCCAGTTGAGGGTGAGTTTTAATTGCTTCCCATTCCTCGTCAGTCAGCTCGTACTGTTTAGTGAGTATCTCGTCACTGATCCCAATCTTGCCAATATCATGGAGTAAAGCACAAGTGCCCAGCCTATTTATTTCCAGAGGCTCCAGATTAAGAGCTTCGGCTATGGCTATAGCATACTCGCTCACCTTTTTTGAGTGGCTGCAGGTGTAGTGGTCTCTGGCATCTACTGCTGCTGCCAGAGCATAAATAGTGCTCAAGGTTTTACTATCTTTATTACTACCAGAACCAATCGTTGTATCATCTGACACAAGCATAGCTCCTGAGGCATGTTGGCTTTGATTACCGCCGCTCCGTTTGGCATGGTAAAGTGCTGCGTCAGCAGCAGCGATAATCTCATTTAGTCCTACGCCGTCAGCCGGCCAACTAGCCAAGCCAAGACTGATGGTAAGCGGTATATAGCCTGTTTTCACTTCTGAGGCAACTTGTTTGCGAATTCGCTCAGCTACCTGGTAGGCAGCCTCGATAGTTGTCTGGGGGAAGAGAATGGCAAATTCATCCCCACCATAGCGAAAAGCCTGATCAGCACTTCTTATGGCCTTTTTCATAGTGCCGCTGATTTGCCCCAGGAGTTTATCACCGGCTAAATGCCCCTGGTCGTCATTGTAGGCCTTAAAAGAGTCGAGGTCAAAAATGATTAGCGAGAATACGCCGCCATAACGAGAGTGCCGACCAATCTCGCTGGTAATCACTTCGTCGAGGGAGCGGCGATTAAGCAGTCCGGTGAGCTCATCAGTGCGGGCTCTCTGCTCCACTTTAGCATAGAGACGAGAATTCTCAATGGGCATAGCAATCTGAGACACCAGCTGTTCTAAGAGATTTATATGCCTCTGGCCGTAGGCATTTGGGGAACAACTAGCTATGATTAGACTACCAATAACTTTACCACTGGCTATTAACGGCAGATAAGCAATTGAGCGTACCCCTTGTCCGATATGGTATTTCCCGGTGAGAAACTTGCTTTCCTGCAATAGGTCAGGCTCAATCATAGCCTGCCGATGGACGGCTACCCATTCCATAGCAGAGCCTTTGAGTGGCACTCGCTCTCCTACTTGCCAGGCTGAGCCTATCTCAGAGGATAAGGCTAAGAAACGACACTCGTTCTCCTCAATAAGAACAATGGCTGCCCAGCTAACATCAACTACTTTCTTCAACACCCGGATGAAGCTATCGTATATTCCTTGAATGTCCAAACTGGAGGTTATAATTGTGCTGGAGCGATTGATTACCGATAGCTCTTCTTCGCGCTGTCGGAGTTGCTCGCGAAGGCATTCCTTCTCCATACTTACCGCTACTCGGTTGGCAACATCCTCCAGGAAATTGAAATCTTCAAGCGAGTACCTACCGGCTTGCTTTTTGTCCAGTATCAGAATACCTATTAACCGGCCACGACTTATCAAAGGCATAAATAGCTCTAGCTCGCTTGACTTGATTAACTCCTTTTCCTGCTCCGATAGACTCCGAAATTCGGGCAGAATAGCTAAACTCTCGCTAGTTAACGGTTTACGTTCTCGCCTCAGATATTCCACAATAGGATTGTGCCCTCTTAACCTTAGACCGGACAAGGTGCTGTCTTCCTGGTTTGGTTCAACAAGCTGGACAGTAAAATCTTCGCTGCCAACCTCAAGAAACAATAGCCCTGCCTTGTTACACCTAATTGCTTTGGTAACCAGCATTAACAGCTCTCCACCTTGTTCCTTGAGGCTGAAAACGCGGTGTATCTCATTGGCAAAATCAGATAATTTCTGGCGGTAATCGTAGCTTTGTCCCTGAAAAGCTTTGCCTATAGTGGCAAAGAAAATACCGCGCAGTTTATAGATAAATATAAGGGCTAAAACGGAGGCTATGGTGATTGCGGACGTAGTCGTGGGGTCAAGCTCAAGGTGGAGAATACTATCAAGGATAAAGAGTAAAAGCCAGTAGCTACCAGCCCCGATAATCCCCAGGCTTATCCACAGCAACCCTCGTCGCAAAACAAATCTGATATCCACCAACTGGTGCCTAATAGTAGCGTAACTGAGAATGAAGGCATTGACCAGGTTGCCAAAATGACTTATGGGAAATTCCCTCCCCCAGGGGAGAAGACCAAAGAAAATAAAGATGGTCAGAACGAAGATACCAAACAGCAGAGAAATGATTTGATTATATAATACCGCGTTATCTAAAACCCTCAGCCTTTTCTGGAAAACATACACATTCCTGGCGGCCAAAGTTAGGAGGGGAATAGCTAAAAAGATAATTCCCGTTCCGTAGTCGAGATAAAGCTTGTCACCGCTGGCAGTAATCCCTTCGGGCATATAACCCAGTAGCACCAGAGTGATACTTGCCAGCAGTGAACTATAGGCAAAGGGTAACCAGCGCCCCTCGCCCGGAGCAAAGAAAGAAGAGGTGAAGCAGTGGAATTGCACTACCATCCAGGCGAATGTAATGAGAATGAGTTGAAGCAAGAAGAAATTAAGTTGCGGGAAAAAATTGCTGCGTAAAAAGAAACTAGTTAAGCTCCACGCCATGGCAGCGATTAGAAATAGGGTGAAGAGTTTATGCTTCCTCAGCCATGGACGGGTGCCAATGGTAGTGACCAGTAGCGGGATATAGGCAATGGTGGCAATTAAAGGGAATAAAGCATAAATATTCATATGTGAGGCAATTATTACCCCAAATATGAAAGCTGTCAAGAAAAACTAGAGTGAGTTGACTAAGGTAGGGAGACTAAAGTACTAGTGAACAGCCACTGGCTCAGCTTCAGCAGCTACCTTAACCTCTGGCACCGCTTTTGGCTTGGCTAGGAGGAGCGAAAGCACTTTGTCTGATGGATTAATGTGCGGCGGCTTCAGATGAGCTAAATCAGCACCTTCAGCTTGTCTTTGAGATGTGTAATTAGCGAAGGCACCACGAGGTAGCAATGTAGTCTCTACCCTGAAATTTATCATATCCGCAAAATCGTCACGAACCGGCGACATATGGTTATCGTTATCTGATTTCATAATCTGCTCATGCACTGCTCTGGCTATATCTGCCTCGCTGGCTCGGTATTCATCTCTAAGTTCAATAAAGAGACGTAGCACCGGCTCCCCGGTTTCCTTGAAAGCTGTCCAATCCTCGTAAGCAATGCCGGTATTCTCTATTGCCTGCCAGATTACCTTTTCCGTCAGCCGAACTACACTGAAATCGAGAAGGTCGTCAGCTCGTCTCTCAAAAACCATTTGTGGGATATCAATGCCCAGCTTCTCATTTCGCAGTGAGGTTATCCTGACCATATCACCAACCCTGTATCTGACCAGAGCCCCGCCGTGAAAATTGGTGGTCACTATCTCATAATTCTCTCCGGCTTTTACCTCATTAAGCAAAACCGTCTGGGGCTGATAGCTGTGGTCTAGCTGCCATTTGAAATGTTCCTTTTCCGGTATAAACTCCAGGAAGTTAAGATTGGGGATGAAGGTCATACTATCGTAGTCCCAGGTCTGGGTGGCGACGAAGCTACATTCGGTGTTAACATATGCATCCAAAGGGCACCTTCCCCAAAGTTCCTTTATCTTATCCTTGTAGACCGCACTATCAAGGCCACTGCTTACGATTCCCTTTACTGGCCATAGGTCTTTAGGTAACATCGGCCGCCCGGCTAATTTGCTCCTGACCAGTCCCTTAGTTAAACGAAACAGGGCTTTGGGCTGGGAGAGGAAGGGACGAATATCTACTTTGTCTGAGGACTGGCTGAACTTATTGCCCACAGCAACCAAAACGAGAGACAAACCAAAAAAGTAATCAATCCCTTGGGATAGAGCTTGTTTAAAACCGAGTTTTATTCTTTCCTCAAAAGGCAAGTTTTCGGCTTCATCTAAGGGAGGCAAATAATCTGATGGGGTTTGTTCTTGTAGCATAGTAGCCAGGGCACCTGATATATAGGGTCTGGGGGCTACTGTGTAGACAATCTTGGGACGCACAGGAATCGTAGAGGTATCACCCCATCCCTTACAACTAGAGAGCATGCCAATGCCGTACATTATTATACTCAACTCATGACGAAATGCCGGGGTTATCGGCACCCATTTACAGGAGTACTCACCAGACCTACCTGAGGAGTGTGCCCACATAATAGGCTTGGCTGGCAATATGTCTTCCCTCTTCTCTAGAAGCTCGGGACAATAATCGGTATAGGTGGTTAACGGCACCTGCTCCCTGAACTCGTCTACGGTCTGTGGTTTTGCCCCACGCATCAGCTTTTTACCCAACTCACAGCGGCTTACTAGTTCTATCTGTTCCAATAGCAGTCGTTTCTGAATAGTCATAAATTGCTCTAGGGTGAGGTTAATAAAGCCACAGCACATCTGCCATAGCTCTTCATCTCTACCCTGGCGCAAAAGCTCAATTGCTTTTAGCATTTGCCACCCCCCAAACTAACCTTAATATGAAAATACTATGGCAGGTGTCAGTTAGCTTGAGAAGTGGTTATGTTCTAGAACTATGTTCTAGAACTATGTTCTAGAACATAACATCTTCACAAGAGGCGACTAATAATTTATGCTAGGACTAACCCGAATATAGTCGAATAGACTAGAACATAGAATCTTCACAAGAGGCGTTAATAACCTATGCTGGGACTAATTCGACCATAGTCGAATAGACTAAAATATAAAGGGGATAAGTCAGGTGGTGAGGTACTACATAAAAAATAACGATAACTTGCTCACCCCGGAACAGGTGGCGGCGATCCTTCAGGTTCATGTTTTAACCATATACAGCTACATTCGACGGGGTAAGCTTGACGCTGTATGTCTCGGTCGAAGCTATCGCATTATTCCCAATGACCTTACACGCTTTATCGAATCAAACCGCATCAAAAAGCTACAGGAGGAATATTAGACATGCTTTATAATCAGCAGCGGGTAGTAGTTACTGGTATGGGAGTTATTAGCCCCGTAGGTCTGACGGTTTCTGACATGTGGGAAGCCCTCATCTCAGGGAAATCGGGGGTTAATTATATCAGCTACTTCGACCCGGCACCTTTTGAGACCAAATTTGCCGCTGAAGTCAAGGATTTTAGCCCCACCGTGTATGTTAGCCGGAGGGAAGCACACCGCATGAATAGGTTTACCCAGTTCGCTATAGCGGCAAGCCTTCAGGCAGTAGAAGCGGCGGGGTTGACGATAGATAATAGCAATGCTGAGGAGGCTGGTGTTATCATTGGCAACAGCGTCTGCGGTCTGCTTGAGGTTGCCGAACAATTAAAGGTACTGAGTGAAAACGGCCCCAGAAGGATAAGCCCGATTCTCGCGCCGACGATGACCGGTGATGCGGCTCCAGTACAGGTTTCGTTGATATTGGGTGTCAAAGGACCGAATTACTCTCCATCCTCGGCATGCTCCAGCAGCGCTGATAGCATCGGTCAGGCCTATGAGGTAATTCGACATGGAGAAACAAAAGTAATAATCGCTGGTGGCACTGAAGCGCCGATAACGCCTATCTGCATTGCCGCGTTCAACGCCGCCCGTGCTTTATCAACAAGGAATCACGAACCCAAGAATGCCTGCCGACCTTTTGATGCTGAACGTGATGGCTTTATCTTAGGCGAGGGCGCCGCCATTATTATACTTGAGGACCTCAGCTATGCTCTTGAGCGTGGAGCCCCTATCTTGGCCGAAATTATAGGATACAGCGCCACTAGTGATGCCTTTCATATCACTCAGCCTGCTCCTAATGGTGAGAGCGCTACCAGAGCCCTAAGCCTAGCCATGAAGAGAGCGGGAGTTAGCCCCGACGAGGTTGACTATATCAATGCCCATGGCAGTGCTACCGTGCTTAACGACAAAACAGAAACCCGAACCATTAAAAGTGTGTTTGGCAAATCCGCATACCGTATCCCGATATCAGCCAATAAATCCATGACCGGGCATCTTCTGGGAGCATCCGGTGCTATTGAGGCAATAATGTGTATTCTAGCCATAAATCACGGGATTATACCGCCAACTTTAAACCTCACTCATCCTGACCCTGAGTGCGACCTGGACTATGTGCCCAATAAGGCGCGCCCGGTTGAGGTAACGACAGCCATATCAAATTCCTTCGGCTTTGGCGGACATAACTCTGTGCTTATTTTCCGTCGCTACTCCGAGTGATTGCTTTAATCATGCCTCCACGTCTGCCACTAACTGCATTGAATCATACTAACCTTTTCAATCTATTAGCACTATTTATAGTGGAATATGGGTAATAGGCAGCAGACTACCTTGGGGAAGGCTGATAACATGCGGGGGCAAAGGGAGGCTTGATTAAAGCTTCTTAGCTTTGTTATCGGAGCTACTCAGAGCTTGTAACTTCTGGCTCAGCTCTTCAAAAGTTTTATCCTGTGGCTGCTTGCCTAGCTCCAGTCCGTAGCTGATAAAGAACTCGAGGAAGTTGTGTAGCAGTTCCTTCATTCCCTGAGCGAATTGGTGGAATTCTTCCTTATCTACATAGTTGTGATTTCCGATGTCCTCCTTCAACTGGTTACCAATAAGGAAGTTGATAAACTCCGACTGGCTCATATCGCCACGATTTTCATCTACTTTTTTGACTATATCGGCATCAACTATTAACATTCTTTTCTCTGTCACGTTATACCCCTTCAATCGCTGGTAATTTAGAATAACCTGAAGGATACACTGCCCTCAGATTATCTCATTAAAAAATATCCCTTTAACCGTTAAAATCGGTCGTCATCATCCAAGTTGAGCATCTTTATTATGCTGTTTATGGTATCGAGTAACTTTAAACCGCTATCCGTCACTTTATAGGTCACTGACGGATTACCCATCTCCATCTTGTCAATGAAACCCTCACTCATTAGAAAACCGAGGTATTTCTGTATCTGGCTATAGCTCAAATTGGCACCATACATAATCCTGGTCTTGCCCGCGCCATTTTCGCCAACCTTCAACATATCGGCAATTATCTCGATATTAGAACGTCGCTGATTCACCTTCATCCCCCATTTCACCCCCTACCTATTACCTAATTCAATTGTACTACACATAATAGGTAGTTTGTCAAATAGTTAAGCTGAGGGGGCAGTAAAGACATGGTTGACATAATAGTTGTTGAGCGGGGTCGGCATGTAGAATTAAGGTAGCATTTGCTTGAAGCGGGCCAGGGTTTCTAGTCAAGCGGGTGATAAGGTTACTTCATCAAAAACAATATGGGCAGGAATTATTCCAATCCCTGCCCATATAAGCCTAGCCGTTAGCCACCTCTACCGGATAGGTATTAATGTAGTTAATAAGCTTATTCTCAAACAGGTACTCTGTGGGGTTCCAGACTTCAAGCTCGTTATAAACGTTAATGTCGTCGGTGAGGACGAGCCAAATCTTGGCACCATTCTGTGGATTTTTAGGATCTGGAAGGTTCATATTGAGTTCTACCGAACCAGCCAGGTTGATGTTACC
>DAOVUZ010000060.1 GCA_030632305.1 Dehalococcoidales bacterium
CCTGGAGGCACCGACACCGACAAACATCTCGACGAATTCGCTGCCGCTGATAGAAAAGAAAGGTACCCCGGCTTCACCAGCTATTGCCCGAGCCAGCAGCGTCTTCCCGGTACCAGGTGGACCGATTAGTAATACCCCTCTCGGGATGCGTGCTCCTAGACTCTGGAATTTCTCCCGCGACTTGAGGAAATCCACTACCTCATGCAACTCTTGCTTGGCTTCCTCTACCCCGGCTACATCATCAAAGGTTACCGTTGGTTTACTGGCTGGGAACAGTCGGGCTCGGCTACGGCCAAAACTGAAAGCTTGGCTGTTAGCCCCTCGGGCGCGAGAGAAGAGAAACAGGAGTAAACCACCAAATAAAAGGAGGGGTAAGAAGCCAATCAACAAGCTACCCCAGTTAAAGCCGCCGGGTTTGATATCAATTTCTATCCCTTCAAGATTGAACCTTGGAATCTCAAATATACTGGTGGCGCCTTTAAAAGTCTCTAGCTCTGTGCCATCAGTGGCGGTAATGAGTAGTGTTTCACCCTCCACTACAATCTTCTCTATCTGCCCATTTTGTGACATAGCTATAGCTTCACTCAGTAGGATTTCAGCGGGTCCTGTGGAGGTAGTGAAAAGGCGGGACAAGAAGAATATTCCTATCAGTAGTATAACTACATATATTATGCCGCTACGCTTCCAACTTGACTTCATTCTTCACCCCGAGTATTGGTTATCTTAACCTATACTGTATTATACCAGAAATAGCAATAAATGGGAAAAAGCTTTATAGGCGATTGGTGTTAGTCTGTTTTCAGAGGGTATTGTAGGTTGCTTGCAGGAGCAGGGCATCCTCTTCCAGGTTAGGGCTTTCGCAGATAACAATACCCTTGGCATCGTAATTTTTTAATGCTTTGAGAAGTTCGGCATACTGAAAATCTGACTCTTTCAGGTTCAGGTGCTTTATTTCTCCCTTTTTGCCGTAAGCAATGCCAGAGATATGGATGTGCATATCGTCCAGAGCCGCTCTCCCCAGTTGCTGTTCTACCTGCTCCAGAATAGAGGCAAATTCTTGATAGGAATTGGACTTTCCACTCCGGGCATGCCAGTGAGCAAAATCCAGGCAGGGGGCTACCCTCTCTAGCTCGGTGCTCAGGTTGAGTATTTCCTCTATCGTGCCGAATGTGCTGAGCTTGCCCATAATTTCTGGTCTAATCCACACCCGATTGTTTTCCTGTCTAAGCTGACTTATTATTTCCTCCAGGTATTTTTTTACTGTGGTATAGGCTTTTTCTGGCGGGTCGCCGAGATAAAATGCAGCGTGGAAAACAACGCTTTCAGCATGGCACAGTGAAGCGATACGGGCTGTTTGCAGCAACCTGTCCTGGCTGGCTCTTATCTTTTCCGGCTCATGGGCATTGAAGTTTATGAAGTAGGGAGCATGAGCTGATAGTTTTATACCTGTCTTGGCTGCTGCTTCGCCAACCAGGGTAGCACTTTCTCTGCTCATTCTTACTCCTTGGACAAATTCTAGCTCCATACAACCAAGCTGGAGATCAGCAATACATTCAATCCCAGCTATGGATGATGATTTGGCGCTATGAGGGGCGCCACCGGTTCCAAAAACTAGCCCTGCCATTTGCTTTCTTTCTGTTGCCTGTTTCTATTTAGACTCTCAGTCTCTAGTATAGCATAGCCGGAGCAACAAGCAAGATGCCTCCGTCACCTTATGGCTGATAAAACTCCCAGTAATTTCCAAATAGGGTCTTGATTTTAGGATAGTTTTTGTCTATAATACACTTAATAATGAAAAGGAAAATTACTCTTTTCGTATTATTATCCGCAGGCATTATCCTTGGTTATCTTTCTTTTCTAAGTTGGGCTGGTGGCTTTTTGATAGCTAAATACTTGGGTGGCAAAACGGTTGGTGAGAGAGGTAGGCTAATGTCGTTTTTTGTTCCTTTAGGAAAGCGTAAAATTCACTTACACCACTGGCTCATTTCTTCGTGGATAATAGTCTTTGCCCTGCTCAAGGGAGTCTTTCTTATATCTCCAGAGGTGTTCTGTGGCTTCTTAAGTGGACTGGTGTTCCAGGGTATTTACTATTATACTGATTGGTACAAGATTTTAGTCCCCAGACGGGTTCGGAGCCTGATTGTTACTGAGGACCTGGAGATAGAGGAATTTGCCTCTGCCACGACTTCACCGGGAACTGAGGCAGGGCATGAGCAGCTAGAGATGACCTCTGAGGTGGATTAAGCTAGAACCTGAATCTGCCTCATCACCAAGCTTTATCTAGATATAAAAAGCGCCAGCCTTGCCCAGCTGGCGCTTAATAATTTCTGGTGGAGACGGGGGAGAGTTGAACTCCCCGTCCAAGAGAAGCTACCCAGAATATACTACAAGCTTAGTCAGCTATTTAATCTTACCCGACTAGCCTCTGCTGACCGAGTTTAGCCAAGCCAGTCGATAATTCTTTCATCACCCTTATCGACATCCGGGCGGTGGCACCTCAACTTTTCGGCACCCAATCCTAACCCGTTGAGGTGGGGTCAGGTTGGATGTGCTACCTATTTAATTAGGCAGCAATAAGAACTGGTTCTTTGCCAGTTATTTTTGCCACTTGTTTTACGAGGTTAGCGGCAACCTCGGCTTGCAATCCTGTAGCATACTCCCCCTGTCGAACCCACGCGTCCCCATTTACTACAGGCAGCTTGAGTATAAACTACCTCCTTTGGTACTTCTGGCTTTTTATGGCTCGCCCTATCTCTCTTTCTGTCTCACGGCGAGTTATGGACTCTCGCTTGTCATACAGCTTTTTACCTCTGGCTAACGCTACCTCAACCTTGGCAATACTATCCTTGATGTATAATTTAAGTGGAACCAGAGTGAAGCCTCGTTCCGCCATCTTGCTGGTAAGACTGTCAATCTGCTTACGGTGCAGTAGAAGCTTTCGAGGTCGCCTTGGGTCATGGCTTAAATAGCTGCCTGCTTCGTAGCGAGCAATATGAGCATTCACTAGCCATAATTCTCCAGCTTCAGGTCTAACATAGGCATCACCTAAACTCACTCTCCCGGTTCGGATTGACTTTATCTCTGTGCCGGTAAGCACGATGCCGGCTTCCACGCTATCCCCTATCTGATAGTTATGATATGCTTTGCGGTTGGTCGCCGCTGTTTTTATAGCCATGACTCTAATTTAAATTATATCATAATACGGGGGTTGGCTCAAAAACCGGGGCGGCACCGAATTCAGCCTGGGTATAATAGGATTTAGTAAAGCCCGCATTATTCTGGTAAAGGTGTAGTCATTCGTTAGGGGAATTAAGGATGTTGGGCGATACTGTACGATAGGTAGAACCTTCTAATTAGCCTTTTATCTCGCCTGACTGTCATCGGTTCGAATCCTACCCCCGCTACCAAGCTGGAAATTCAATTGCCTTACTGACAATAGAATGGCCTTTTTTAATGACTAGAGTTATGAGGGGGTTAATATGGGTGAGAGAGTTGTTATCAATAACCATTCAGCTATCGTGTTAGGACTCCTAGCTAGGGAAATTATCAACCCCCTACGCAAGAATACCGTGAGTTTTGAGCTATTGACATCCCGACTAAATGGTGTTATAATCAACTGTGTTTGTTTGAAGGCAAATTATTTTACATCAGCACATTTATAGTGATATGGATACCGCAAGATGCCTTAAGTGATCCAAGAGGGGAAGCCCGGTGGGAATCCGGCACTGTCCCGCAGCTGTGATTTAGCCCAGATGCCAGGTCTGTCAGGCTAATAAGTCAGGTTACCCGCCTTGTGGTGAGCCGAATGCCTCCGAGGAGAGGATTATGCAGAAATATTCAAGTATTTCTGGCGAACCCCTTGTCTTCTGGTGGAGACAAGGGGTTTTATTTTAGGGAGGGGAAATGGCAGAAACAGGGGTGAGAATGGGCTATGCTGTAGCTGAAATGCTACAAAACAGCATCCTGGCGCCAAGAAGCTGGTGGCTGCTATCAGGGAAACGAGATGCAGGTGATTAAGATATAGGTTAAAATCCTGCTGATACCAGGCAGGAAAGAAAAAATTTACATCTCACGACCAGCCATAATATTTGAGGAAAGGTATGGGTAAATATAATGAAGTTACCAAAGATAATGCTGATAACCCTTGTGCTGTGCAGCATCAGCGCTCTGTCGTCAAGCTGTGCTTATGAATCAGAGGCAGCGGTGCCAGAGAACCAGTTAGCAACCGTGCAGCGGATTAACCTGACAATAGATATCACTGCCGCCAGCAACCTAGCACTATCCACCAAGGAAGACCTTGGTTTCCAGAGTGTGGGATGGGTGGAAGAAATCCTAGTGGAAGAGGGAGAGGCTGTTAAAAAGGGACAAGTGCTGGCAAGAATGGATACCACATCACTAAAACTAGCGGTGAGAGAAGAAGAAATTGACCTGGGAATAGCTACGGATAGCTATAGGGAAATAACTTATCCTTATACCTATAACACCTTGGTCTTCGATGTCCCCGCCTGCATAGCAGGTATTAGCGATGCCCTACGGGAATTGGAAGAATCTTTAGCCGTAATGCAGGAGTTAGAACTGAGCCAGCAGCAGTATAGGGAGGTATGGCACGGCTTGAATCAGGCTAAAGACGATTTGCTGGAAGCCAGAGAGAATGTAGTTCGGGGATCCGGGGCGGATGTCTTTGCTTCAGGGATGCTCCCCATGTCAGATTTCTGGACATTAAGAGAAGCCCAACTAAAGATGGAAAAGGCTCAAGTGGCTTTGGATGAAGCTAATAATGACCTGGAAAAGGCGCTAATAGTTGCCCCTTTTGACGGCTTCATTACCGAGGTAAATGTTTCCAAGGGTGGGGAGATAAAGAAGGGTACGGTAGTAATGCAAATTGCTGACCCAGATAAATTCCAAGCCGCGATTGAGGTCAGCGAGATGGAAATCTTCCAGGTAAAGCTGGGTGGAGAAGCCTGGGTGCAGGTGGATGCCCTGCCTGGAGTAAGACTTCCCGCCAAGATTACTCACATTTCACCGACAGCTACTATTGAGGCAGGAGTGGTGAACTACACCGTGAAGGTC
>DAOVUZ010000038.1 GCA_030632305.1 Dehalococcoidales bacterium
TAGCTGCAACTCAACTTGCTCAGCCTGCCCTGCTCCCCTATCCAGCCAGTTATTAGCTGACCGAGGAAATTACCTACCAGTTGACCAGGGACAATAACACCGGGTAGCCCCCGGCTTTGAGCAAAGTCTTTATCATAATGAATGGGGTTGTAATCACCCGATGCTCCAGCCCACATCACCAACTGACGGGTTGTGGGTTGCTTGACCAGAGGGGTGATTTCACTACCTACAGCTACATCTTCGTAATAGAGTTGTTCAGTCATACTTTGTCCGTCTAGTAGCCAATAAGCATTTGGCGACACCTGGCTACCAGCTCCTGTCTCTGGTTTTTATATGTGGTCTCGAAGGTTACAAATGCCATTTTACCCATCTTGCCCTGCCGCTCGCGGACATTAGCGATTTTCGTGGTAACGGTTACTGATTCTCCCGGCCTGATGGGCTGGTAGCACTCAAGGTCGGTAGCGCCATGAAGGATGGTCCCGTGGGGAATTAGTTGTGACACTTGCTGTTGAATCTGTTCGAAACCTATAATCGGTATAAGGGTTGGGGGAGCAATAATGCCAACATACTGGCTCTTCAAAGCGTATTCCTCATCCTGCCACAGGGGGTTGGGGTCGTCTATAGCCTGGACAAACCGCTGTATCATCCCCTTTTCAATTTCATATACCCTGGGCTCCCCTTCCTCTCCAATTTTAGCCCTCACCCTGTCTATGCTTGATGGGTTCTCAGCCATTTACACCTGCCTGTACTGGTCAGATTTAACCAAATGGGGAAGTTAACGAAATCAAAAAAGTTTACCTTGATGTTATGAGGCATGTCAAGGGACTAAAACTGAGATTGTTTATTAACGTTTGTTATTCCCACCCACCCTCACATCTGGTAACAAACGGTTGAGTTCCACTGTAAATGTGCTATTATACTGATAGCACTAGTCGGTGGTTATCTTTGCCATCGGCATAATAATATTCTGAAGGAGCAGGCAGGGCTAAATGTCAATAAAAGCCATAGAGTGGCTTGATGACAGGGTAAAAATCCTTGACCAGACCAGACTTCCCCGTAAAGAGGTATATCTGGAGCTTAGCGACTATCAGAGTATAGCCTCAGCCATCGTAGAATTGAAAATCAGGGGTGCTCCAGCTATCGGGATAGTTGGGGCTTATGCAATAGCTTTGAGTGCCTTAAAAATTGAATCGGCACAAAAAGACGAATTCTTGGCAAAGCTCCGCATTGCCATCCAGACCATCGCTGCCACCAGACCTACTGCCAGTAATCTTTTCCTGGCTATTGACCGAATGCAGAAAGTAGCCGAGGCTGGTGAGGATGTAAAACAGATTAAAGCGGCGCTGGTTAATGAAGCGGTTAAAATACACGCTGAAGCGGCTGAGTTAACCAGAAGACTCAGCCGGCATGGCGCCGAGTTAATCAAGGACGATTTTACCATTCTGACCCATTGTAACGCCGGAGCTTTAGCCACCACTGGCTATGGCACAGCCCTGGGGGTAATCAAGCAGGCTAAAGAGCAGGGCAAAAATATAAAGGTATTAGCCACCGAGACCCGTCCCCTGCTCCAGGGGGCAAGGCTCACCGCCTGGGAGCTGAAGCAGGCTAATATCCCGTTTACCCTTATCACCGACTCTATGGCGGGTTACTTTATCAGCCGGGGGGAGGTTGACTGTGTCATTGTTGGCGCTGACCGGATTGTGGCCAATGGTGATACTGCCAATAAGATTGGCACCTATACGCTGGCGGTGCTGGCTAAGGAGAATGGCATCCCCTTCTATGTCGCCGCCCCCACCACTACCATTGATACCTCTCTGGCTTCAGGCGATGAAATCCCGATTGAGCAGAGAAGCCCGGCTGAGGTAACCCACATTCAGGGGGTAAGTATTGCCCCTGAGGGGACTCAAGCCCGAAACCCCGCCTTTGATGTTACCCCCCACCGCTACATCACCGCCATCATCACCGAGAATGGTATAATAACCGAGCCATATGGGGAGGGGATTAAGGGGGTAGTATGATGAGAGTTATAAACTAGTGTTTCGACATCATAAAAGCCATGGCGACACGTCTTGGTGAGTAAACTGTTAATAAGGAGGTCTTCTAATGCCACAGGCTAAAATTGGGGTTATGGGGGGGACGGGGTTGTATGATATTGAGGGGATGACTGATATAGAGGAGGTTGACATAAACACACCCTTTGGCAAGCCGAGTGACAGTATAGTCGTGGGCAGGCTGGAGGGGGTGGGGATTGCCTTCCTCCCCAGGCATGGGAGGGGGCATACTATCTCCCCTACCGAAATTCCGGCGAGGGCTAATATCTACGCCTTTAAGTCGCTGGGGGTAGAGCGGATTATTGCTGCCCATTCGGTGGGTAGCTTTAGGGAAGATATAAAACCGGGGAGTTTGGTTATTCCCGACCAGCTAATTGACCGCACCCGGGGTCGGGTTAACTCCTTCTTCGGCGAGGGCATTGTTGCTCATATCCCGTTTGCCCAGCCATTCTGCCCGGTCTTGAGCCAGATTTTGTATCAGGCGGCACGGGAGGTGGGGGTTGCTGTCCACCCCAAAGGCACCTATGTAACTATGGAGGGACCTGCCTTCTCCACCAGAGCTGAATCACGGCTACACCGCTCGTGGGGGGCGGATGTTATTGGTATGACGGTACTGCCCGAAGCCAAGCTGGCACGGGAGGCGGAAATTTGCTACGCTACTATAGCCTGCGTTAGCGACTATGATAGCTGGCACGAAGAAAAGGAGCCGGTTACAGTAGAGGTTATCATGGATATAATACATAAGAACATTGATACCGCCAAGAAAATTATCAAGCTAGCTGTAAGCCGAATACCCGAGCAGCGTAACTGTGAGTGTGCTATGGCATTAGAGGCGGCTATTGTCACTGCCCCAGAGGCAATGCCCGCGGAGCAGAAGAAAAAGCTGGACCTGCTAATAGGTAAGTATTTAACCAAGGGAGATAGTTAACGACGCTATGCCCGGTATAGAATTTGGCTGCTTACCGACTATTATTGGTAGCATGCCCCATACCGACCCATCGGCGGCATGTGCCCAGGTCACCCACTACCTTAAAGACATCCCGGTTTGGCCTCAGCTACCCAAACGCACTTTTATGGAGGATATGCGTGTCCAGTTCAGTCATGGCTTCCCCGGGGTGGTGCTCGGGGAGGATAGCATCTATATTGACCGCTCCCAGAACCTGGATGAGCCGTTGGAGCAGGTCTGTACTGATTATTTAGAGAATAATATTGATAAATATTCCATTAGCCCCGATTACGCTGCTGGTCTCCACAGTTTCCTGGGCTTGAAGAGTCTGTCACCGCTGGCAGTCAAGGGGCAAATAACCGGACCCATTACCTGGGGACTAGCTGTTACCGATGATAGTCACCGGGCTATAATCTATGATGACATTCTCAGTGATGTGGTGGCTAGATTTCTCAGGCTAAAGGCGAGTTGGCAGGAAAAAGAGCTAAGGAAAATCTCCAAAAATACCATTATCTTTGTTGATGAGCCATATATGGTCTCCTATAGCGACATAGTCGCAGGCATGGGTTCCTCGAAAAAAGTTATCAGCCTGCTGGAAGAGGTCTTTAGGGGTATTGAAGGACTGAAAGGAGTCCACTGCTGCGGCAGTACCGACTGGTCGGTTCTGCTGGATACCAGTGCTGACATCCTGAGCTTTGATGCTTATAACTATGCTCAGTCGCTGAGCCTGTATCCCGCTGAAGTAAAGAAATTCCTGGAGCGGGGGGGGATTATTGCCTGGGGGATTACCCCTAACAATGAGGAAGCATTAGCCAAGGAAACAGTTGGCAGTGTCAAAGACCGCCTGGAGGAGGCAATGGCGCCTTTTACCAGAGATGGTATCCGCTTCAAGCAACTCTTGCAGCAGGGTCTGCTTACCCCTAGCTGCGGGTTGGGTTGCATGGCTACCGAGGAGGCATCAGCCTGTGCCCTGGAGTTGCTGGCTGAGCTGTCGGCAAGGATAAGAAAGGGCTACATTTAGTAAGGGGGAGAGGTTTATATGGAATGCCAGATTGAAATTAATAAAGCTAAATGCCCTTGCACCTATGAGCCTTGCTCCAGAAAGGGCAAATGCTGTGAGTGCATTTCTTATCATCTGGGGTTTGATGAGCTTCCCGGCTGTGTATTTCCCCCGGAGGTGGAAAAGACCTACGACCGCTCCTTTGGCAGGTTTGTCGAGGTCTTCGATAATAAAGCCAAAAGTGGCAGGAAAAGCTAATTTAGGTTATAGTAACTAGTGATGAATAAGAGGAAAAGGGTAGCCAACCTTAAGCATCGGCGCAAGGAAAAGAAGCTGGAGGCAAAAGGAAAGGCTGAGAAAGCCTCAGCCTGAGAAATAGCCTGTAGCCATAAAAGCCTATGAATCGAGTCTACCTACTCACTGGCAGACCGGGGACAGGGAAAACCAGCATTATCAAACAAGCTGTAGCCGGTATGAAAGGCAGAGCCGGCGGTTTTTATACTGAGGAAATAAGAAGTCAGGGAGTAAGAGAGGGCTTCAGGCTGGTTACCTTGGGTGGACCCACTGCCATACTGGCTCATATTGATATTCACAGCCAATACAGGGTAAGCAAGTATGGGGTTGACCTTGATAGCTTGGACCGGGTAGGTGTTTCTGCGCTTTACCAGGCAGCCGAGGATTGTGATTTAGTAGTTATTGATGAAATTGGGAAGATGGAGCTATTTTCGGCTAACTTCAGGGAAGCCGTTTTACACATAATTGACAGCGGGAAGAAGGTTCTGGGAACCATCATGCTCAGCCCCAACCCGTGGACAGATGCTATCAAGCGCCAGCCACAGGTAAATTTAGTCTCGGTAGCCAGAGCTAACTACCAGCAGGTGCTGGAGGAGTTGTTGCAGTGGCTCAAAGACACAGAGTCCCTCAAAATGTAGTATGTAGCATAATGTAGCTTGAAGATCGAGTTTTAGAAGGAGAGACAGCGTGATACTGAAGCTATCGGAGAAAGAGGCGATGGTATGAGTCTTTTGGTCGTTGGTTCCGTAGCCTTTGACTCGGTGGAGACACCTTTTGGCAAAGTAAATGACATCCTTGGGGGCTCAGCGACCTACTTCTCAGCGGTTGCAAGCCTCTACACAAAAGTAAACCTGGTGGCAGTTGTAGGTACTGACTTCCCTATGGAGCGACTCCAGTTCCTTACCGATAGGGGGGTAGACACCAGGGGATTACAGGTAATGGATGGCGAGACCTTCTGCTGGGCTGCGCGCTATAACTACGAGACTAACACCTGCGAGACCCTAGACACCAGGCTGAATGTCTTTGCTGATTTCCATCCTGTCTTACCGGAGGGATATGAGCAGAGCGACTTTGTCTTTCTGGCTAACATCGACCCTGAGCTCCAATACGAAGTGCTGAGGCAAGTGCCACAAGCCAGGCTGACGATGTTAGATACCATGGATTTCTGGATCCATAATAAGAGGGAGGCCCTGGCGACAGCTATTGGTACCGTTGATGTGGTTACCATGAATGAGGGAGAGGCTCGCACCTTTGCTGGAACCTATGGTACCTTGCCTGCTGCTAAGACAATTCTAAATTTGGGGCCTAAAATGGTAATCATCAAGCAGGGGGAATATGGATGTGCCATGGTTGGCGAGGGCGGCTATTTTTCGGTTCCGGCCTGCCCCTTGGAAGATGTTAAGGATCCTACAGGGGCCGGAGATACCTTTGCCGGTGGCTTTCTGGGCTACCTGGACAAAGTAGGTGAGATGACTCCGCAGTCAATAAGGAGGGCGATTGTTCATGGCTGTGCCACGGCTAGCTTCACCGTAGAGGAATTTGGTGTTGACCGTCTCCGCTCTCTTACACTTGAGGATATCGCCAAGAGGTATCAAGAGCTTCATCAGTGCACTCATTTTGAGGATGGATGAGGAAAACGGGGGTACCTCGGTGAAAAGATGGTCTCGAATATGGATAGGGGACATGGTTTATAGTGGGATGGTCGGTCAGGTAGATTTCAGATAAGTAAAGGAGTAGATAATGACTTCAACCAAAAACTACGATATTAAAGACCCGACACTAGCTTCGGCAGGTAAGCTGCGAATAGAGTGGGCTTACCGGGAGATGCCAGTAGTTAAGCTAATCAGGCAGAGGTTCAGCACTGAGAAGCCGCTAAAGGGTGTTCGAATTTCGGCTTGTCTTCATGTTACCACCGAGACGGCAAATCTGGCTCTAACCCTGAAAGAAGGGGGAGCCGACGTCATTGTATGTGCTTCCAACCCGCTCAGCACTCAAGATGATGTCGCCGCTGCCTTGGTAGAGTATGGCATTCCGGCTAATGCTATTAAAGGAGAGGATGAGGAAACATACTATAAGCACATCAATACTGCTCTAGCCCATGAACCCCAGCTTACTGTGGATGATGGTGCTGACCTGGTTACTACCTTACATACCAAGCGGAGCGATTTAATCAGTCATGTCATAGGCGGCACCGAGGAAACTACCACCGGTGTCATCAGGCTACGCAGTATGGAGAAGGCAGGAAAACTAAAGTATCCCCTAATTGCGGTAAACGATGCCCAGACCAAGTATCTGTTTGATAATCGCTATGGCACGGGACAGAGCACTATTGATGGTGTCACCCGTGCCACCAATATCCTGTGGGCAGGTAAAAAGGTAGTAGTTTGTGGCTATGGGTGGTGCGGGCATGGCATAGCCTTACGAGCTAAGGGGCTAGGCTCTCAGGTAATTATAGCCGAGGTGGAGCCAGTTCGTGCTCTGGAGGCGATTATGGACGGATACCAGGTTATGCCACTACTGGA
>DAOVUZ010000116.1 GCA_030632305.1 Dehalococcoidales bacterium
CTGTCAGCAATGCGTGAAGTGGGAGCTGGCTCTATTCCTGTCGCCAGCCTAGCCAAGGAAAACGAGGAGATTTTTATTCCGCAGGAGAAAGAGCCTGTTGTTCTACCCGGTAATTCTTCAGCCCTTCAGCTACTACAGCGTCTCAGGGATGAGGCACATCGCTTTGCCCTGGGTTACCACCAAAAAATACACAAGAAGCAAGCCTTTGCCTCAGTTCTTGATACTATCCCTGGTATCGGGCCCAAGCGTAAACAAGCTCTACTCAAGCAGTTTGGCTCAGTCCAAGCTATCAGGAAAGCTCCCATAGACGAGCTAGCTACAGCCAGAGGCATGAGCCAGAGCCTAGTCCAAAAAATAAAGGAGCTTCTGTAAGAGGCAATGCCAGCTAATTTACCACCACAATACTTTGAGGCGGAAAAGATCTTTCGTTCAGCTAAAAACCCTGTCGAAAAGATAGCTGCCCTAGAGGAAATGCTGGCTATTATGCCCAAGCATAAAGGAACTGACCATCTCCGGGCTGAATTGAGGGGAAGAATTTCCAAGCTAACCCAGACATCCGGGAAAAAGTCGGCTACCCAGAGAGTGTCTATGTTCAGCATTGAAAAAGAGGGAGCCGCTCAGGTAGTAGTAATCGGTTTGCCCAATGCCGGCAAATCTCAACTTGTTTCCAGTATTACTAACGCCCTGCCAACAGTAGCCGAATACCCCTTTACTACTCACACTGCCACCCCGGGAATGATGGAATTTGAGAACATACAGATACAATTAATTGATACCCCACCCCTAATGCCCCACTCTATTGAGCTCTGGTTGCCACCTATGCTGAGGCGGGCTGATGCCCTGCTAATTGTAGTGGACTTAAGTGATGCTCCGCTAGCCCAGATGGAAGCTATCGTCACCCAGCTGGAAAATATGAGGATAGGACTCGGGGAAAAGAAGGCGCTAATTGTCGGAAACAAGCTAGACCTGGACAATGCCAGTCAAAACTATTTAGCTTTAAAGACTAAATATAAGGAGCACTTGCCAGTTATTGCTATCTCGGCTAAAGAAGGGACTGGTTTAGAAGAGTTGAAGCATGAAACCTATCAAACGCTTGATATTATTCGGGTATACACCAAGACACCGGGTCAAAAACCAGACTTTAGTGACCCAATAATCCTCAGCAAAGGAAGCACAGTAGAGGATGCTGCGGCATCAGTCCACAAGGATTTCCTGCAGAAGCTGGAATATGCCCGGCTGTGGGGCTCAGGCAAGCACGACGGACTAATGGTAAAGAGAGACCACATTTTACAAGATGGTGATGTGATAGAACTGCATGTTTGATGGGCTAAAACGATAGCACATGTGGTATCATTTCCGAAGCATTATGGCAAAATAGTAAAGGGATGATTTTGAAAGAGGGCTTTACTCCTACTAAAGACTCTTTGCGTTTACAACAAAAACTTATTAATCGCTGTCGCTACTCCACTGTGGTCAACATCAAGGGTAATATAATCGGCTACCGCTTTGACCTCATCGGGGGCATTGCCCATAGCAATAGCCAAGCCAACCGAGGAAAGAAGTGAAATATCATTAGCCCCATCCCCTATTGCCATAATCTCGTTCATAGATATTCCCATATGTGAAGCCAGTGCTTCCAGGGCTTTTCCCTTGGATACCCCGGGAGCCAGCACATTGATAAAATCAACCTCCGGGTAAGCCGGCGACTTTGTCCCGGAAAAATTAAGGCTAATCTTAAATTGGGAACAGAAACTACCAGCCTTAGCTCTTTCTTCAGGAGAAGAGACTGTCAGAGTCCCTTTAATAATTCTCTCCCGCTGCCAGAGGTCAGCGAAATCTACGATGGTGGGCTCGATGCCGAAGAACTGGCGGCGGATGTCGGTTGTCCATGATTCCCGCTCAGCGAAATAGTGAGTGGTAGAATAAAACTCAAGGTCTATTTCATTTAGATGAGCAAACTCAACTGCCTGTCTCACCACCGCTTTACCAATTGGTTGAACATAAACCTCCTCGTCATGTTTGGTGTTACTTACTAAAGCACCGTCACAGAATATATGACAGCCATCCAGCGATAGTTGGTTAATAATCGGCAAAGAGGCTTGAGCCACTCGCCCAGTAGACAAAGAAACCTGCATACCAAGGTCGCAGGCTCTAGCCAGTGCCTCTCTATCTTCAGCCGAGATAGTTCTGCTCTTACCCAGCAGTGTGCCATCTATATCTGCTACGAAAAGCCGGTAAGGATTTTTTATCAACCTACCCCCTTTATCCCCCTCGGTAGATTGGATGCAATTGCTCACCTAGAGGAATTATGGTTAGAATCTCTGTCCCAGTGGTCATAGTGCCAGCCTGATGTGCCAATATAGAGATTACTTACCAACCCCTCACCCTTAATCCCGTTGCTAAATGACCCGTATAATATCAAGCCTGCTGACATCTATTTTAACATCACAGTGATAAATTTCCAAACCAATATTACTTATCAACCTCACCCCCCTCCAACGTTTAACCCAAAAAGGTAACGGCGCATTAGCTTGAATGCACCCCCCAAAGTAGGCTATAATCTTAACCATAAGACTACTGCAATTATCTAGAGTATGCCATAATAACATGCATGAACTTTGTATCACCCAGGGTATCCTATCTATCACCCTAGAAAAGGCTAATGCGGTTCAAGCTAAGAGGGTTGCCAAAATCAACCTCACTATCGGTGAACTATCAGGTGTTGTTAGCGATTGTGTTCAATTCTATTTTGACTTTCTTAGTAAGGATACTATCGCCGCTGAAGCCAGCCTTTGCTTCCACCAGCCACCGATTAAGGTAAAGTGCCGTAACTGTGCTACAACCTTCTCGCCGAATAACCTTGACTGGGC
>DAOVUZ010000051.1 GCA_030632305.1 Dehalococcoidales bacterium
CTTCCCTTCTCTAGCCTCAGCTAAGTAGGTGGCCACACCGGCATAAGTGTCCACCTCGGAGATTAAAGCCTCCTTGGAGATTCCCATGAGTCCCATAGAGGTGGTGCAGGCAATAAATTTAACCCCCATCTCTTTAGCCATGGTCATCAGCTCCTCAAGCTGGGGGAAGTTGACATCTTTCATCAGTCGCTTCATCATCCACGTGCCCAGTCCGAGCATGTGAAATTTGGATAAAGGCGACCTCTTGGAGCCACCCCGGTTCATAAAATTGAACATCTTTCTCATTATCCCTTTGCTGTGGATGCTGCCCTCATTCCGCTTAATGATGTTAAGCCCCCAGAAGGTGAAGAATATGCTCACTTCCATCCCCATAGAGGCAGCCCCTATGGCTAAGTTGAATGCAGCCAGTGCCTTGTCCATCTCCCCGCTGAACATTATCAGAGTAATCTTCTCTGAAGTACCAGTTTCAATAATTTAAATTCCTTCTTTTCTCCGCACTGTGTACAGGCCGTTGCTTCTCTTTTCACTGCTATCTGGCACCTGATACAGTAGCGCAGGGTTACCCTGCAGGGCTGGCAGTAAGGCAGAGGGAATAGAACCACCTCCTCCTCACAGTAGGGACAAAGACACTTTTTCTCCTTGCTCTTTGGCTCTTCACTCCTTTTCATCTTTCCTCCTCCTTTTGCTTTCTCCCGCTTTGCCCTGCTTCTTCAGGTAGTTATTAATAGCCTTATTCAAGGCTTGAGCGCCGAGGTTGGAGCAATGATACTTGTTCTTAGGCAGCCCTTCCAGCTCCTGAGCTACCAGCGCCGGGGTTATCTTTCTCACCTCCTCCAGCGTCTTTCCCATAGCCATCTCGCTCACAATACTGGAGACGGCGATGGCTGCCCCACAGCCGAAGGTCTTGAACTTGACATCGCTGAGACGGTTATCGTCGACCTTGATGTAGAAGGTCATCATATCCCCACAAACAGGGTTTCCCACCTCACCGATGCCATCCGGGTTCTCAATCTCCCCCACATTGCGGGGGTTCATAAAGTGCTCCATCACTTTCTCGTTATAAACAGGCATCTTATTTCCCTCCCCTCTCTTCTTTCAAGAATTTGGAATATAGTGGTGACATCTGCCGCAGCTTGTCAACGATAGGCGGTAAAACTTCTAATACATAGTCAACATCTTCCTCGGTATTGTCCAGGCCGAAGCTGAAGAGTAGCGAGCCCTGGGCTATTGCCGGGGGAATCCCCATAGCGGTGAGAACATGGGATGCCTTGAGCACCTTTGAGGTACAGGCTGAGCCGCTGGAGGCGGCGACACCCTTGCTAGACAGGAGCATTAGCATAGCTTCTCCTTCGATGAACTCAATACAGAAGCTGGAATTTCCGGGGAGGCGTTGGGTGGGATGTCCGGTGAGGCGCACATGCTCGATTCGGGATGGTAAGCCCTCGATTAACCTGTTGCGTAGAGCCAGGAGGCGGTCTGTCCTTGACTCCATCTCTGCTTTGGCCAGTTCGGCAGCCTTCCCTAGGCCTACGATTGCAGGCACATTCTCGGTCCCGGCTCTTCGCCCTCCCTCCTGCACCCCACCATCGAGGAAGGGGATGATGCGCGCCCCCTTCTTGACCCAGAGGGCACCGGCTCCTTTGGGCCCGTAGAATTGATTACCAGCCAGGCTTAAAGCATCCACTGCCAGTTCCTTTACATCCACCGGGATGGTACCGGTGGTAGCTACGGCGTCAGTGTGAAAAATCGCCCCTGCTTCTTTTGCCAACCTTGCTATCTCCCTGATGGGCTGGATGGTGCCCACTTCACTGCTAGCGTGCATCACCGACACCAGAATAGTATCCTCTCTTATGCTTTTGGCTACGCCTTCGGGGTCTACCACCCCGTACCTATCCACCGGGACCAGGGTAAGTTCGAAGCCCCATTTCTCCAGGGTTCGGGCAGAATGCAATAGCGAGAAGTGCTCGATGGCGGAGACAACTATGTGCTTGCCCTTGGATTGCTGAGCCAGTGCCAGCCCCTTAATAGCGAAGTTATTGGCCTCGGTGCCGCTGGAGGTAAAGATAATCTCCCCTGGCTGAGCGCCGATGAGGGAGGCTACCCTGCCCCGGGCATCCTCTATTGCTTCCCTAGCCTCATCTCCCCAATCGTGTAGAGATTGGGGATTGCCATAAGCGTCCTTGAGATAGGGCAGCATAGCCTCCAGCACTTCGTGCGATACTGGAGTGGTGGCGACATGGTCCAGGTAAACCTTTCTCATTTCCTACCTCCAGGATTTCTAGTCCTACTTAGCCACCATTAAGAGACGGATGCTCCTTGGTGACAAACCAACCTGCCGGGTCTTTGAGATATTCGTAGTAGTCGAGCAGAATTAGGTGATGTTCCCTCTCTTCGGCAGCCAAGGTCTCATAGAAGTCTCTCTTTGCAGCATAGGTAGTATTTCCCCCCTGGCTGTTATAGAAATCATAAGACTTATTTTCCATATCCATGGCTGTTTGTATGGCATCAAGCTCGGTGGCAAGAGTCTTTATATTGGAGCCCATCTCCTCGGTCGCCCTGGCAAATATTGTTCTCAACCTTTTGCCCCCATCAGGCTGAAAATTGGTCGTGGGCCATACCCTTTTATTCCGAATAGCGTCATATATCTCTTCAAATTTCTGCCGGTGAGTATCTTCTTCGGCGGCTAGCGACGCCAGCAGCTTCTTACCTAGCTCACTACTACTTTCGTGGCTGGCTTTCCGATAGTATTTTTTGCCATCAACTTCCATCTGGATAGCAATTTGGAGTGCTTCCATGGTTTTATCCTGTTCGGTTTCCATATTCATCCTCCCAGATCTTCGGGTGGCGTATTAACAATACATTTCCTAAAAAATAAGAAATGCCAACCTTTACTTTGGCTGGCATCTCTGCCGGTAACTATGCTAAAGCAGTCTATGAAGTAGTCTGGTAACTCTACATAAAGCATTACCACCACCTCAAATATGACTAACCCAAAATATTTGCTTGTTATTAAGTTGTAAATGTTGCTAGTGTTACGGAGTATAATATTATAATAGACCTTAGTTTTTCCCTTTGTCAATTTTAAAGGTATTTTTAAGAAGCTGATATTAGGTCACCCTTGATGCTAACAGTTACCTCTTTGAAGGGAATATTTTTGCTGCTTAGTTGTATTGCCTGCTTGGCCATGTGCACTAGTCCGGAGCAGCAGGGCACTTCCATGTGCACCACGGTCAGGCTCTTCACCTGGGAATGGCTTAGAATGTCGGTCAGCTTCTTCAGGTGGGCATGGAAGTCATCCAGTTTGGGGCAAGCTACCAAAAGGCTGTGATTCTTCAAGAAGTCCTGGTGAAAGCCAGCGTAGGCAAAGGGAGCGCAGTCTGCAGACAGTACCAGGTCGGCTCCCTGCAAAAAAGGTGCAGATGGGGGCACAAGGGTAAGTTGAACTGGCCAGTGGCTGAGCATTGAGTGCTGGTCTGCCACCTCTTTTGAGGCGATTTCTGTTACCTCGTGCCTCTTAAACTGAGTGACCGTAGCCGAGGGACAGCCACAGGGAAGCTCTTCTCTAGCAGGCTTTTTCCCCTCCAGATGGAGCTTTGCTGCCTCCTCGTCAAAGTCCTTAGCAACTCTCTCCTCAATAGTGATGGCTCCCTGGGGACATTCCCCGAGACAGGCACCGAGGCCATCACAATATGTCTCGCTAATGAGTTTTGCTTTGCCATCAATAATCTGAAGAGCTCCCTCGACACAGGCTGGAACGCAGAGACCGCAGCCATTACACTTCTCTTCATCAATTATTATGATTTTCCTCGTAGTTTTTGTGGTGGTCATTACCTGCCTCCTTAATAGTCCTTTAGAGGTTAAACCTGGCTAGTCCTTTCCTTTCAACTTTTTCCACCTCTCCTCTCCCAAGCATTGGCGGGCAGAAGCACACCAGTCGATGCAGGAAGGTATCTTCTCCCGGTAGACCATCTCACCGCACTTCTGGCACTTCACCTTAATTTCGTCGGAAAAGATTTCCACCTCAGCGCCACAATTCGGGCATTTGTATAGTGACACCCGTAGATTCCTGAAATCCTGGCCGGGACATTTGCTGGTCATTCCTGTCACCTCCTCCAGCGGTAGATGTTTTATTTTTTACTTATACAATAATAGTACAATGTATTGGTATCACTGACTATGATTTGAATCATATAAAGTGGGGGGCGTCAGTGATTGTTGAAAAGTAGGCGATAAACCAGGGTAGTAGAATAGTCTTGTGGCTCTATACTCTCGGTGGCCCTTCAGCCAGCAGCCTGAGTTTCTCCTCATCAAGGATAATCACTTTGCCACGAACAGAACGAATAATTCCCCTGTCTTTCAGGTGGCTTGTTACCCTGATTGCCGTCTCGGTAGTGGTTCCTACCATGTCGGCGATTTCCTGTCGGGTAAAGGGGAGGGTATTGTCAAGCTTTGCTGAGAGCATAAGCAGTACACTGGCTAAACGCTGCTCAACCCTCTCACCGGCGAGGTCTTTGAGGCGGCTCTGAGCATCCCTGAGCCGTCCCGCCAGGATATTAATAATCTTCAGGGCTACCTGAGGCCAATTGACTAGAAAAGATAGGAAGTCTTCTCTCTTAATTCCTATTACTTTGGTTTCAGTTACGGTCTGAGATGAAGCGGGATAGGGCTTGTTCTCAAAGACAGCCACCTCACCAAACATTTCACCGGGGCCAAAAAAGGCGATAATAAATTCCTTACCCAGAGAGGAATGTTTGATGATCTTCACTTTGCCTTTAGCAACGATGTAGAACCATTCAGGGGCATCCCCATCCCAGAAGATGAACTCGTTTGGCATGAAACTTTTCTCGATGGCAAGGTTAGTCAGTTCACTGAGCTCGTCATCATGCAAGCTGGAGAAAATGGAAGAGTGTCTTAGAATCTCAGTCTTACCACTGAACTGCAATTTGGTAACTCTCCTTCAAAACAGGGATGAGGCTTAGATTGTATGGTATTTAGAGAATTTTGTTATCCCTGAAGACTATCAGGCAAAGATGCTGGATGCGACCCCGGGGGGATTCGAACCCCCGCTCTCCACCGTGACAGGGTGGCATGCTTGTCCGCTGCACCACGGGGCCATTCTGGTTCAGTAAAATTTTTAGGGAGTAGTAGTTAGACCTTTCAATTAGCCACAGTCTATCAGGGGCAATATGGTGTGTCAAGCTATTTAGCATCTGGCATTTATCAGCTTTGATTCTACCCATAATGAACAATCTTTTGTAAACAGAATATGTGTTGCTTGTATTTCTTGTTGTGTGTTATAGTTGTGTGTTATAATTGAAAACAAAATTTTTAGGGGAACAAATGGTATCTGAAGAGGAAAAAGAGGAAGCATTAAAGGAAGAATCAAAGGAAGAATCAAAGGAAGAATCAAAGGAAGAATCAAAGGAAGAATCAAAGGAAGAATCAAAGGAAGAATCAAAGGAAGAATCAAAGGAAGAATCAAAGGAAGAATCAAA
>DAOVUZ010000013.1 GCA_030632305.1 Dehalococcoidales bacterium
CAATATGGTCTGGGAGGCTGTGCTCGGCGAGTGGGAAGAGGCTGACACCGATGATGCTGACGGGTACGAGCCATATATCGGTGAGTATGTGGCGAACTTCGCCCCGTTTGAGGATGTGGAGTTTACCGTGCTCGTGCAGAACGACCGCCTGGCCGTAGATGTGCCGGGTCAGCAAATCTATGAACTCAAAGAACCCGACGAAGAAGGCAAGTGGTACTTCGCCATCACCGACACCATAGCTGTATCTTTTGACCGCGATGATGAAGGCAATGTCATCGGCATGAAACTATACCAGGCGGGCTATACCTTCGAACTACCCAGGGAAGGTGTGGAAATCGCGGCCGAGATTCCCCTTGAAGAGCTGCAAAAGTATCTTGGCAGTTACCACTCTGAGGAACTGGGCGTTACCGTTGAGGTGCTGATTCAGAATAACCGCCTCGCTGTCGATTGGCCGGGGGAGATGGTCTACGAGCTGTATCCGCCGGACGAGGAGGGCATATGGGTTTTCCGGGTCTCGGAGGGCTTTACCCTGAGGTTCAATGAAACAGCGGATGGCCAGGTAGAGTCGCTGACATATTACCAAGATGATGAAGAGTTCCTGATGCCTAGGGTGGAGGGCACATCGTTGCCAACAGTAGAAGAGCTCCTGGCACTGCGCGAGACCGATAGTCGTAAGGCTGCCCTGAGCGGGATGGGGACCTATAGAATAGACGGTACCTTCCACAGCCTCCAGTCCGGGGTCGAGGGAACATTTTCTATGTATGTCTCCGGTATCGAACGATATCGTATAGATTTTGACTATGGCAGGTATGGCTACAGTCGGACAGCACTCAATGGCGACCAGGCCTGGGTAGAATCCAGCTTTGGACCCTTTGATGAACTGCACGGTGAATTACTGGAACAAGCGAAACGAGGACATCCTGAGGCCATGGATGGTGACTGGCTTGACTTCTATGACTCTATAGAAGTGCTCCGCTCCCAGGAGCTCGATGGACAAGAGGTCTATGTCCTGAAGTTAGAGCGCGGCGATTTGCCGTCAGTAACCATACTTGTCGACGCCACTACCGGTGATGTACTCAAATCCGTAGTAGTAGCTATACAAGAAGGAGGTATCGGCATACCGATAACGACTCAATACGAAGACTACCGGGAGGTGAATGGCGTTCGCATGTCGTTCCGGGCGATATCAAGTAATGAACAAAGTGGCCAGGCGATTATCCAGGGTAAGGCAATTGAGACCAATCTTGATATCGATGACGAGTTCTTTATCCTCACGCCCCCGGAGGACTGAGGGGAAGCCCGTTCATCAGCGACAGGATTAGCACAACTGCTTGACGAATGCCAGGAGAAGCAATAAACTTACGTTGTGGGTCTCGGATAGGAGATAAGCAGTTACCGTAAGGCTGGAATCAGCTTACTTTTCTCAAATGAGAGTTCGGGAAACTATCCAGACTTCTGGCGGCTGACTTTCTAAGTGGCGCATTCGTCTAGGGGTTGAGGACACCGCCCTCTCAAGGCGGAGATCACCGGTTCGAATCCGGTATGCGCTACCAAGCTTGACTTTTATATCATTCATTCTTATAATATTCAGGCTAATTAACCTTGATATTAATGCCCGAGTGGCGCAATGGTAGCGCAACCGACTTGTAATCGGTAGGTTAGTGGGTTCGAATCCCCTCTCGGGCTGAGGTGTTAAGTGCTGGTGGTGGTGTGGGGAGGGGTGCCGGAGTGGTTAATCGGAGCAGTCTGTAAAATTGCCGCCCTGACGGGCTACGCAGGTTCGAATCCTGCCCCCTCCACTATCTTATATGAAATAGCTTAAATTAAACACTGGACTATAAAAATCTGTTATAATAGGACCAGTGCCCACATAGCTCAGCAGGTAGAGCACGTTCTTGGTAAGAACGGGGTCATCAGTTCGAATCTGATTGTGGGCTCGGGATAAAGAAGGGGGTTTAAAATGGCAAAAAAGAAATTTGAGCGGACCAAACCACATTGTAATGTGGGTACCATCGGGCATGTTGACCATGGCAAGACAACGTTAACCTCAGCAATGACATTAGTGTTATCCAAGGGAGGCACTACTCGCTTTCGCTCTTTTGAAAGCATTGATAATGCTCCAGAAGAGAAGGCACGAGGGTTAACCATTGCCATTGCCCACATTGAATATGAGACAGAAAAACGCCATTATGCTCATATAGATTGTCCCGGGCATGCTGACTTTATTAAGAATATGATAACTGGTGCCGCCCAGATGGATGGAGCTATACTGGTAGTGAGTGCTCCAGATGGTCCTATGCCTCAGACTAGAGAGCATGTCTTATTGGCACGCCAGGTGGAGGTTCCTTACATTGTGGTTGCTCTTAATAAGGTAGATACAATGGAGGATGAGGAACTTCTGGAACTGGTGGAGGTGGAAGTAAGGGAACTGCTTAGTAAGTATAAATTCCCTGGGGATGAGATACCGGTGGTGAGAGTGAGTGCGCTCAAAGCATTGGAATGTGGTTGTGGCAAGAAAGACTGTCAGTGGTGTGGCCCTATCTGGAAGCTGCTGGATGTCATAGATAGCTATATACCCGTGCCGGTACGGCCTAAAGACAAGCCCTTTTTGATGCCGGTGGAAGATGTTTTTAGTATCAAGGGTCGGGGCACTGTGCCTACAGGCAGGGTTGAGAGGGGTGTGATTAAGCCCGGGGACGAGGTTGAGATAGTGGGATTGCACCATGAGCCCCGTAAGACAGTGGCTACCAGCCTGGAGATGTTCCATAAGATACTGGAGGATGCTGAACCGGGGGATGCTGTTGGCTGCCTGCTCCGGGGGATAGAACGGGACGAGGTGGAGCGGGGTATGGTACTGGCTGCCCCTGGTTCGATTAAACCACATACTTATGCCGAGGCTGAGGTGTATGTTTTGAGTAAAGAGGAGGGGGGCAGGCATACTCCGTTCTTTAATGGATATAAGCCTCAATTCTATATCAGGACTACCGATGTTACCGGAAGCATTGAGTTGCCAGAAGGGGTGGAGATGGTTATGCCTGGGGATAATGTAAAAATGAAGATAAAACTTATTTACCCGGTAGCCCTGGAGAAGGGTCTGCGGTTTGCTATTAGGGAAGGGGGCAAAACGGTAGGTGCTGGTAGCATTAGCGGCATCATAGAGTAAATTATGGCTAGGAAAGCTGAAGCCAGGGTTATTATTCATCTTGCCTGTACTGAGTGCAGTGAGAGGACATATACTACCACTAAGAACAGAAAGAATGACTCCCAAAGATTGGAGCTTAGGAAATATTGTCCCCGTTGTCGCGTTTACCAACTCCATAGGGAGATAAAATAGCAGGGCATTATTAAGAGGTGTGCGGTTTCCTTCCATGACATTAAACATTATTAAAAAAAGTTCAATATTCAGATTTATTAGCGAGACTATAGGCGAGTTAAAGAAGGTACATTGGCTGAGTAAACCGGAGATTACGTATTTGACATTTCTGGTGTTGATTGTTGCTATTGTCTCCGGTCTGGTGCTAGGAGCAGTTGATTACGGCTTTACTCAACTTGTCAATGAAGTTTTTGTGGGCAGATAGCAGCAGGGCCGGCTTCCAGACTGAGTAAAGGGCTACAGTAAGGGCAGTGATTTCGTGCTTTCTGAAGTATCTACTTAAAAGAGGTTATCTGTGGGTAATAACCAAAAAGAATGGTTCGTTGTTCATACCTATTCGGGGCATGAAGAACGAGTTAAGAAGAATTTAGAACAACGCATGAAGGTCATGGATCTCGGAGACGAGATTCTTGAGGTAGTTATACCTACTGAAGAGGAGATAGAGGTTAGAGGTGGGGAGAGGCGTAATGTAACCAAGAAGATATTGCCTGGTTATGTCCTGATTCGGATGAAAATGACAGACCAGACCTGGACTATAGTGCGTAATACCCCTGGGGTTACTGGTTTTATTAGTGGTGAAGGTAAGCCCGTTCCGTTACATGAAGAGGAAGTTAGTCAGGTTTTGAAACAGATGACAGCTGAAGTACCGAGGGTCAAGGTTGGCTTTCGGAAAGGGCAGAGTATACGGGTGATTGATGGTCCTTTTATTGATTTTGTGGGGGTAGTGGATGATATAAGCATGACAAAGGGTAAAGTTAAAGTGCTTCTGTCCCTTTTTGGACGTGAAACATCTGTGGAGCTTGACCTCTTGCAGGTGGAGAAGCTTTAACTTGAGATTTTCTGGTTAGGAGACACGATGCCAAAAAAGATTAGAGCAGTGATTAAACTGCAGATTGCAGCGGGCAAGGCAACCCCGGCACCACCGGTAGGACCGGCTCTGGGTCAGCACGGAATTAACATTATGGCTTTTTGTAAAGAGTATAATGAGCGTACTGCTAGTCAGACTGGGTCTATTATTCCGGCCGAAATAACTGTCTTTGATGACAGGTCATTTATCTTTATTACCAAAACACCGCCAACTACCGACTTGCTGAAGAAGGCATTAGGTGTGGAAAAGGGAGCTGGTGCTGCCGGGCATGAAAAAGTAGGCACCTTATCTCGAGATAAACTTCGTGAAATAGCTCAGATTAAGGCTAAGGACTTAAATACTACCAGCATTGAAGGGGCGGAGCGAATTATTGAGGGTACAGCCCGAACTATGGGAATTGAGGTAGAGTAAAAATGGTAAGGCACGGTAAAAACTATCAGGAGGCCGCTAAACTGTTAGATAGGGAGAAGGCTTATGACCCTCGTGAGGCTATTGAGTTGGCTAAGAAGGCGACCCATACCAAATTTGACGAGGCGGTTGAGCTTCACCTCCGAATGGGTGTTGACCCTCGCAATGCCAGTCAACAGGTGCGTGATGTCGCTCTTCTCCCTCACGGTCTAGGTAAGAAGGTAAGGGTTTTAGTTTTTGCCCAAGGCGAGGCAGATAGAATTGCTACTACTGCCGGGGCTGATTTTGTTGGTGGTGATGAGTTAATTAAGAAGATTGAAGATGGTTGGTTAGATTTTGATACTGCTATCGCTACCCCTGACCTGATGGGTAAGGTAGGCAAGCTGGGGAAAATTTTGGGGAGGAAGGGATTGATGCCTAACCCTAAATCGGGGACGGTGGTAGCTGCGAATGATCTACCCAGGGTAATAGAGGATGCCCGTAAAGGTCGGGTGGAATTTAGACTGGACAGGACGGCTATTATTCATGTCCCTGTGGGTAAGGTTAGTTTTGACAGCGATAAGTTGATGGATAACCTGACGGCGGTGGTGGAGGCGGTGGTGAAGGCTAAACCTAGTGGTGTCAAGGGTCAGTATGTCAGGACTGCCTTTCTAACTACTACTATGGGTCCCGGTATAAAGCTTGACCTGAAAGCAACTCTATCGTTAAGTTCCAGTTGATACTGTGAGACAACGTATAGTCATAGCAAGAAATTTATAATTTTGCTATGTTATAATTAATAAGTTCTGGACTGGGTTCAGTATTATCCTGAGACAGTGGGTGCCGATTTAGGCTTAAATTAATGTGCCTGCCGAGGAGAAATAGGACTTCGCTAGGTCCTTGTGCGGTAGGCACAAGGACCTATTATTTTAATGCCCGGCGTGAGAGGTTAGTTGTTAACGGCAGATTGAAGGTAGGAGGTAATGAAAGATGCCTAGAGAAAAGAAGGCGCAAACTATTGATAGGCTACAGGAGATTTTCTCTAAATGTAGCGTTGGTATTCTGACTGACTACAGGGGGCTATCAGTTCCTGAGATAACTATTTTGCGTCGTAGATTAAAGGAGTCTGGTATTGAGTACAAGGTGGTGAAGAATACCCTGGCTCAGTTTGCTGCGAAAAGGGCAGGCAAGGATGAACTGGCTAGCTTCTTCGTGGGACCGGTAGCTGTTGCTCTTGGCTACGGTGATATAACTGAGCCGGCTAGGGTTCTGGCTGATTACATTGGCACCTCAAAAACAAGCCTAGGTATTAAGGGAGGCTTTTTGGGTGATAGCCTACTTACTATAGAAGATGTGATGACCCTTTCGGCGTTGCCATCAAGAGAGGTATTACTGGCCAGGGTTGTAGGTGGGATACAAAATACCGTCATGACATTGCCTGGTGGGGATACGACCCCGGTACTGGAGTTCATCGGGATACTACAGGCTAGAATTCAACAACTGGAGGGAGAATAGAATGTCGGAAAACGAACTAGAAGCAACCCAAGACACTGGTAACGAGGCAGAGGAGACAAAGGTAGAAGAAGCGAAGGTAGAGAAGATAAAAGTGGAAGAGCCGAAGGCAGAGGAGACAAAAGTGGAAGAGCCAAAGGTGGAAGAACCAAAAGCAGAGGAGACAAAGGTAGAGAAGCCAAAGGCAGTGAAAAGCACCGTTAGCAAGCAGAAAGCCTCCCCGGCAGTAAAGGGAGAGAAGAAATCAGCCGCCATTGAGGATATAATGGCTACTATAAAAAATATGACGGTGCTTGAACTATCACAGTTGGTAAAAGCTCTGGAGGATGAGTTTGGAGTTAGTGCTGCTATGCCGATGGCAGCCACGGCGGCAGTGTCGGCTGAGGTTAAGGCTGAGGCTCCGGCGGCTGAGGAGAAGACAGAGTTCAACGTAGTTCTCAAGGAGATAGGGGCTAATAAGATTAATGTGATTAAGGCAGTGCGTGAGTTGACTACCCTGGGGCTGAAGGAATCTAAGGACCTGGTGGAGGCTGCCCCCAAGACCGTAAGGGAGGGGGTTACCAAGGATGAGGCAGCGACTATGAAACAAAGGTTGGAAACGGCGGGGGCTACTGCTGAGATTACATAATAGTGGTTGCAAACGGCGCTGAAAAGCCCTATAGTTATCACAAATGATATTCCTCCTGTAGGGAGGGGCTTTAACATGCCACATTCAGATTACTTGGTGCTGATGGGCATAGGTGGCGTGTTTGTCTTTCTTGGTTTAGTCGCCATTATCTGGAGCCACATTGAGTCGAAGGGATACTACGATTCCCTTTCCGGTCGTGCTGATGTCAGGGAATATCTGGAGCATTGGCCACCCCACCTGGCGAGTGGGACACTAAAGGCAGGGGGTTGGATAGCCTTCATTATTGGCTTGATTTTGCTCGCTGTGGGTAGCGGCTTCTGGCTCTGGGGTTGAAGGGCTAGAAAGCTACCCCGTGGCTACACCATCCGCCTTGGTCTATACTGGATGGCTTCAGCCACATGATGGGCTTTGATTATATCACCATTTTCCAGGTCGGCAATTCGCTGGCGCATTTCAGTCATTTCTTCGATTAATTGCTCTTTTGTCTTATCTTTATTGCTTTTCATCTGGCACCTCCTATTTTAAGGGGTGGTGTTTCAAGCTTATCTTAAACCAAAAAGGACACCAGCCACCGCCGTATCACTTAGCGGTTCCAGTGCCCTTCATTCCTCTCATCTTCTCTACCCAACTAAATAATTAATATTTTTAATGTAGTTTTACATGATGGGGCTCGAGTTTAGTCCTCGTATATGAATTTGTCAATACTCGAAATAGAGATGAACCTGTGTCCGTGCGGAATGTAGTTACAAAATTGGAATTGAGGGTGAAGCTAGTTAAAGTCTGGTTACTATTGCTTCATTGCCGCAGATATTACACCTGTATATCTCACCGACTGGTTCGGCAGACATTTTGAGGTCTCCTAATCACAATTTACCTTCGGCTTCTTCCTCCATTATTTCAAGCCTAGTATAGTAATCGGAAAACTCATTAAGATGAGCTAAAGCAATTTTCCCGGTTATTGTGGGGTCATCATTGGTAACATTGGTATGTGGGTCAACCAGACCATGCTCTAACTCAACATCAAGACCCATCCTGTATTGTTCAACATCGAATTCACTCCAATCAATACCCAGGCTCTCACCAATTCGTTTGGCTTCTTCAGCGGTAAAATGCTTTTTACTTGTCATATTCGCCTCCTAAATTTCTATTTGTAAAGTAATGTTAGTTCTTGGTAAGAAGGTTATCAAAACTGTTGGCTGTGCCAAATGCAGTTATCACAGGTCAAAAACCAAGGAAACCCAGAGAGATGTATCCCTGTTTAATTAGCAGGAATATCAGTGGGAACACCACCGAAGTAATAAGTTTTACCAGGATTCCAACCTCAAAGGGATATAGCTTAACATTTTGATAATCCAGATACTCACTCCGTAGACGGCTTAATTTGAGATAGCATATGGTTGCCGCCGTATAATTCTCATCATTGATATCAAGCGTGTGGCTCTGTTCAGTATATTGCTCTCTTAGCTTACCCAGGACAGCATTCCTTATTGATTTAGCCCTCTGGTGGATGATGAGCGTTGGTCCCAGGAATGAAAGCAGTATGAAAGCAGAGAAAAGCAACGCCGCCAGATAAATAAAGGATGTCGCTCGTTCACTGCCAGAAGCGAGTTGAAAGCCTAACGGCAGATATAATGAGCCCGAAGAGAATAGAAGGGTGGTCCCTATTGCGTAAGAACCAACGGTACTCAATCCGCCCATCTTGTCAGGATGAAGAGGGTCAAGGCACAGACTTTTTTCCCTAGAAACGGCACGTATAGCCAGCATGGTAACCAGGACACCCCAGAAACCTATACTTGATACTATAGCTGTAATGACTATGATGACAAACCAGACCCAGTAGAAGACATCACTCAGTCCGAATATACCACCTTCTAATGCCAGCCCGCTGATACTGGTTGCCCATACACCGGTAATTATCAAAGTCCAGGGCGCAGCGAGTATCCAGAATTTTTTACGGAACAAACTACCATATTTTGTCGCCAGAGCGTTCAATCTCTCTGGCTCTGGCACTATGGCTGAAACCTTATTGAAGAAATCAGGCTGTAGCCTCTGGTCATAGTGCCAGATTAAGAAAGGGCCAAGGTTCAGCCAAATTATTCCCAGTATATAGGCGATTAGGAATGTCGTTGTTATGTATTCGTATCGTATGGCACAGAAGATAATAAAGGTCAAATTGGGCACTGTGCCAATCTTGACTATACTTGCCAGGACAGGATTCTGAATGCGAAAAGGAAATCTTGATTCTAATATTTGGCTTATCCAGATTTTGCTAGAATGATATTGTTTCATCTACTTCACCTTGTTTTTTAAATCCTTTATAGGTTCTGAGTCCGTGGACTAATTCAATGGCTTCGGTACCCATTCTGTCCAACAATAGCTTGACGGGATAGTAACCAAGTCTCTCAAAAACAGTGAAAATAGGCAATCTTGCCTTTTTAGCATAAACGAGTTCCGGATATATATGCCGGTGCAGTAAGTGTAGATAGGATGTTTCCAGGTTTCGGTTATTATGAGCACATTCACGTATTGCCCATGCCGCAAGTTCGGCGCTTCTTTGAGCATAAAATATCCCTTCACCGGTAATAGGGTCTACAAACCCTGCCGAATCTCCAACAAGAAGGAAGTTCTCAGAGACAGGCTTATGAAGGAAATTGCCATAGGGAACCGGATGTCCCGCGATTCTTGACACTCTTTCTGTGTTCAGGTTCAAGAATGACAGGAAGTTATGAAACGACTTCAGGAAATCGCTCCTGTTGGCTGCGTTGAGACTGCCCGAGCCCACCACTATCACATCCCGGTTGGGGAATACCCAGGAGTATCCCCATCTTACAAAACCAAAAAAGAGCGTAGGGTGGTCTATCGCTTTTATCATTTCATCCCGATTAACAAATACCTCCAGTCCAGTAGCCAAATTGCGCCCCCACTCATGCGCATCAACTCTACCTGCCGAGAAAAGTTCTTTTCTTACAACGCTATTGACCCCATCGGCACCTACAATAAACCTTGACCTGAACCTTTCCCCCGTTGATGTAACCACTTCCGTTGTCGAGAAGTCAACGGCTTTAACCTTTTCGCCTTCAATTATCTCGGCTCCGGCTTCTCTCGCTTTCTCCAGAAGAAAAGAGTCATAAATTTTTCTATCTACAAAAAGGAAGGGGATATCCACGTGCTTCTTCACCATCGGCTTGTCTTTGTAGAAAACCTCATAATGGTCTGCCCTGAAATTCAGTATATGTTTGTCAGTGAGAGAGGATTCTGTTTCACCAAAGACCCGGTCCAAAAGTCTAAAGGTTTTATAGGTTAATAAGCCTCCACAAAGTTTAGGTCTGGGGAAGTTCTCCTTATCTATAACCAATACCTGAAATCCAAACTTGCTCAACAGATAGGCTGCGGTGGACCCTCCCGGTCCACCGCCAACAATAACTATATCGTAGTCCGACCTGCCCAGCGACATTTTCCCCTACTCACCTGAATAATTGATATTTTCAAGGGTGTTTTACATGTCGGAATTTGAGTTTAGCCCCTATTCAGGTGAGTGTCAATATTCCCCAGCAGCAGTGAACCCTTGTCCGTTGGGGGATGGGCTGCTAAGCACTATTTTTGAAAGTTGTTAAACAAACTATGTGCTCTTGAGTGTGCTTTGGGTGTAGTGCTACAATTGACTTACAATGCGGAGGAATGTATGCCATTAGATGCCATAATTGTCAAAGGGGCTGGTGAGCATAACCTCAAGAATATTGATGTGGTTATCCCCCGCGATAAACTGGTGGTTATTACCGGTGTCTCTGGCTCGGGTAAGAGTTCACTGGCATTTGATACCATATATGCTGAGGGGCAGCGCCGCTATGTGGAATCTCTATCCGCCTACGCTCGCCAGTTTCTGGGCAGGATGGAAAAGCCTGAAGTGGACTATATTGAGGGCTTGAGCCCGGCAATTTCCATTGACCAGAAGGGTCCAAGCCGCAATCCACGCTCTACAATGGGCACTGTAACCGAGATTTATGATTACCTGCGGCTACTTTTCGCCAGGGTTGGTCACCCCCATTGCCCCGGGTGTGGACGGGAGATTGCCATGCAGACAGTGCAGCAGATTGTTGATGCCATTCAAGCCCTCCCTGAGAATAGCCGTATCATGGTTCTGGCACCACTGATTAGAGACCGCAAGGGTGAGTATCAGGCGGTGTTTGATGACCTGCGTAAGG
>DAOVUZ010000007.1 GCA_030632305.1 Dehalococcoidales bacterium
CTATTGACCAGAAGGGTCCGAGCCGGAACCCACGGTCTACAATGGGCACGGTAACCGAGATTTACGATTACCTGAGGCTGCTTTTTGCCCGGGTTGGTCACCCCCATTGCCCCAAGTGCGGACGAGAGATTGCCATGCAGACAGTGCAGCAGATTGTTGATGCCATTCAAGCCCTCCCCGAGAATAGCCGTATCATGGTTCTGGCACCACTGATTAGAGGCCGCAAGGGTGAGTATCAGGCAGTATTTGATGACCTGCGTAAGGCGGGCTATGTGAGGGTTCGGGTTGACGGGCATATCTATGACCTGTCTGAGGAGTTTCAGCTTGATAAGAACAAGAAGCACTTTATTGAAGTAGTGGTAGATAGGCTGGTAATCGGGCAAAGTGAAAGCCAGAGCCGCATTGCCGATTCAGTGGAAACTGCCCTCAAGCTCGGGGCAGGGGTGGTGCTGGTGTCTATTGTTGATGGTGAGGAACTGCTGTTCTCAGAGCACTTTGCCTGCGTGCACTGCGGGATTAGCCTGGGTGAGGTTGCCCCCAGAACCTTCAGCTTCAATAGCCCCCACGGTGCCTGTCCTGCCTGCACCGGGTTAGGGGTTAAGCTGGAGATAGACCCTGAGACGGTCATCCCTAATAAGGAACTATCCATAGCTCAGGGGGCAATTCGTCCCGGGTGGTGCGCCTACTCAACCTGGTATTTCGACCAGTTTGAGTCTTTAGCCCGACGCTACGGTTTCTCTCTTCATACCCCGGTCAAGGAGCTAGGTGAGCGCTACCTTAAACTTATCCTCTATGGGGAGGGGGGAGAACTGGTAAAGTACCAGAATCGCTACGGTCGGGTCAGGGAATATTTTACTGGTTACGAAGGGGTGATTCCCCGCATGGAGCGGCTATATTGGGACACCGAATCTGAGCACTCTCGGGCTGAGATTGAACGCTATATGGTCTCCCGACCGTGCCCAGTCTGTGAGGGTAAGCGGCTTAAACCAGAATCGTTAGCCGTAACCATTGGCGGTAAAAATATTGTTGAGGTTAGCTCAATGTCAGTTACTCAGGCACTGGAGTGGGTGGCTGCCATTGGTGATAGTATACTCAGTGAGCGGGAGCAGATGATAGCCCACCAGATTCTCAAGGAGATTCAAGCCCGCCTCGGCTTTCTCAAAGATGTAGGTCTAGATTACCTGACCCTTGACCGTGCCTCAGCTACCCTTTCTGGCGGTGAGGCACAGCGAATTCGCCTCGCCACTCAGATTGGCAGCGGGCTTATGGGGGTGCTCTATATTTGTGATGAGCCGACAGTAGGTCTGCACCCCGCCGATGACTTTCGTCTAATTGAGACGCTGAAGAGGCTGAGGGACCTGGGTAATACTATACTGGTTGTGGAGCATGATGAGGCTATGATGCGGGCTGCCGACCATATTATTGATATGGGACCTGGAGCCGGGGAGCACGGGGGCTGGATTGTGGCTACAGGGACTCTAGTTGATATTATGAATTGCAAGGAGTCAATAACCGGTCAGTATCTTTGCGGGGCGAAGCAGATTCCATTACCACAGGGGCGTCGCCCTGGCTCGGGCGAGGAGATAGTGATAAAGGGAGCCAGGCAGAACAACCTGAAGGATATAGATGTTCATATCCCCCTGAGCAAGTTTGTTTGTATCACCGGGGTTTCGGGCAGTGGTAAGAGCACCCTTATCGATGAAATCATGTATCGGAAGCTGGCGCAGCTCTTTTATCGGTCACGGGAGAGAGTAGGCGACTGTGACAATATCATCGGCGTGGAGCATATTGATAAGGTAGTCAATATTGACCAGTCTCCAATTGGGCGCACTCCTCGTAGTAATCCAGCTACCTACACCGGAACCTTTACCCCTATTCGTGAGCTTTTTGCCACGGCTCCTGAGGCTCGGATGAGAGGCTACGCTCCCGGTCGATTCTCATTTAATGTTAAGGGTGGACGATGTGAAGCCTGTCGCGGTGAGGGGTTTATCCAGATTGAGATGCAGTTTTTGCCCGATGTGACCGTCCCCTGTGAGGTGTGCAAGGGAAAGCGCTATAACCGCGAGGCTCTGGAGATCAGGTTTAAGGGCAAGAACATAGCCGAGGTATTAGATATGACTATAGAACAAGCCCTGTCTTTCTTTGAACACTTCCCCAGGATAAGGAGTAAACTGGAAACCCTGTGGGATGTTGGGCTGGGCTATATTCGTCTCGGCCAGCCAGCACCTACCCTTTCCGGTGGTGAGGCGCAGCGGGTGAAGCTTGCCACTGAGCTGTCACGACGGTCGACGGGCAGGACACTCTATATTCTTGATGAACCAACCACCGGTCTCTCCTTTGACGATGTAGCTGCTCTGCTGCGGGTTCTACAGCGTCTGGTTGATGGGGGTAATACGGTAGTTGTCATTGAGCATCACCTGGATGTGATTAAGAATGCCGATTATATCATTGACCTTGGACCCGGTGCCGGCGACCAGGGTGGTTATATTGTCGCCACCGGAACACCTGAGGAAATAGCTCAGGAAGAGTCTTCAGCTACCGGGCACTTTTTAGCCGAGGTATTGCATAAAAATGTTGAGCATGTTTTAACTGGATGACTGTTATTCAGGTTATATCACTTTAATTTATTTTCAGGGTAAAGGAGGTAAAATGACTCGAAAAGAAGCACTTAATTCTGTTAAAGCTAATGTAGAGAATGAGAATCTGATAAAGCACATGCTGGCTACCGAGGCTATCATGCGGGCTCTAGCCAGACGCTTTGACGAGGATGAGGAGGAGTGGGGGCTTACCGGGCTACTGCATGATATAGATATGGAGCTCAGCGAGGGGGATATGGCTACTCACAGTAAGCTGGGAGCTGACCTGGTACGGGAGATGGGAGCTAGTGAGGCTATAGCTCACGCCATCCTGTGCCATAATGGGGCGCATGGTATCCCTCTGGAGACAAAGCTTGATAAAGCTCTATTTTATGCTGACCCGTTAACGGGCTTAATCACTGCTGCTGCCCTGGTTCGTCCCGACAAGAAATTAGCTGGTCTTGAGGCTAAGTCAGTAAAGAAACGGTTTAAGGAGAAGAGCTTTGCCGCCGGGGTGGATAGGCAGCAAATCTCCCAGTGTAGTGAAATCGAGATTGAGCTTGGCGAGTTTATCGAGCTGGGGCTGGTGGCAATGCAGGGAATCGCCGCCGACCTGGGTCTATAAGCCGGCTAGCTCACCTCAAGGGTTGAGCCTTCGGCGGTTTTAATAACATTAATCCGGGTGGGGAAGGCATCCCTGAGCTCCTCAACATGAGTGATAACCAGTATCTTGTCAAAGTCGTCCTGAATAGAGTTTATTGCCTCTTTCATTTTTTCTATGCCACCAGTATCCTGAGTGCCAAAGCCCTCATCAATGACCAGCGTGCGCAGTGGTGCCCCAGCTCGCCTGGCTAGTAGCCTGGACAGGGCAATACGAAGGGCAAAGTTAATCTTGAAGGCTTCACCACCGCTAAACATTTCATAATTTCGCATTCCCAGTTCATCAGAAATATTAATATCCAGGGTCTCCAGTAAATCCCCCTTCTTTGTTTCCCGCTGGGTTTCAATCTTGACATGCATCCTGTTATCGGTCATGCGTCCCAGCAATTTATTGGCTTCGATTTCAATTTCAGGAAGTGCCATTTCAATAAGCAGAGCCTGTATCCCCTTCTTGCCGAAGGCTTGAGCCAGGTCTTTATAGATTTTCTCCTGCTTTGAAGCTTGAGCCAGTAACCCTTCCTTTTCCTTCTTTTTTATCTCCAGTTCAGCACAGCGCTCAAGCTTTGCTTTAACATTCCACATTATCTCCTCGGCTTGCTTTTGTTGGGTAGCCAGTGTTTGGTATTCAGTTTCAGCCTGGGTTAAATCGTTGACGAGCTGGGGGAGAAGATTTAATTCCTGGCTTAGCTCCTGTTTTTTTTGATTATCAACCTCCAGGCTGTGGCGCCGTTCTTGACTGGCCTCCTCGGCACCGGATAAAGACTCCTTTTCTTGATTGATGAGCCTATCGGCCTCTTCCAGCTTTTGCTTCGGAGCTTCATACTGCCCCAGGTCCATCAGGCGCTGGCGCACCTGTTCGTGCTGCTGTGAATCGTAGTCAAGTTTGGCTAATTCATCCTCAAGCTGGCGGAGAGTCTGCTGCTCAGTAGTGGCAAAATCCTTACTGACCAGGTGCTGTTCAATTTCAGCCAGTCTTGTTCTCGCCTCATTTAGCTTATTAGAAGCCTCTTCAGCTTCAGAGATTGATTTGCCGAGGATGCTGGCTTTACCCTGGGCGGAAGCTTTATCTTGATTTAAGTTTGCTTCTAGCTGGGATATTTCACCTTCCACCGACTCCAGCTCTATTTTCTGGTGAGCTAGCTCAGCCTGGTTTGACTTTAGAGAATCAGCTTTACTTTGCTTATCGGCGGTATATTTCGTCTGGATAAGCTCTAGGCCCTCCATGCCCAGGTCGGTCTCACATAACGGGCATCTGGCACCACTCTCAGTCAATAAAAGGTTGAGTTTTTCCTGTATCTCCGCTATTTCCTGCTCCAGTCGGGTTTTGCTGGATTCCAGGTAGTGGATTTGGGTCAGTAGCTCCTGGCTGGTTTGTCTTTTCCTGCGTAGTATTTCTTCCTGCTCAGCTAGCTGGTGCAGTTGAGCCTGGAGCTGCTGTAACTCATTTCTAAGCTGGAGCAGCCTTTGTGAGCTATCTTCCAGTTCCTTGATTTGGTTTTGAGCTATGGCATGCTCAGTAATCAGGGCTTCCCCGGCCTGCATAATGGTTATTTCCAGCTGGTGCTTGCGCTCGTTTAGAGTTGTCACCAGTCTGAATCTCTGGTCAAGTTCATCATTTAATTTCCTGGCTTGGGCAAGTTGAGCATAGCCTTCTTCTATAGAGGAACGCCGGGCTATTAGCCCTTCACACTCCTTGAGCCTTAAGTTATGTTGTTTAACCTGTTCTTCCCAGCGCTCCAGGTCTCTTTCCGTCTCTGTTATGTGCTTCTCCAGCTCGGTTAGTTGCGACTTCTTGTTTTCCAGGGATTCCCTTTCCTGCCGCAGTTCATTCAGCCTGGATTTCTGCTTTTTGGTTACTTCTTCTGTATGGTGGAGTTCACTCTGGGCTGATTCAAACTCGGCCTGATAGGCTGGCTTTCGCTCCAATTCATCACCGATGTCTTTAATGGCGCTCTCCGCCAGAGCCTTTTCCGTTTCCCCCTGCTTTGCCATGTCTCTGGCTTGCTCCTCAAGCTCATCGTAGAAGGAAAGCCCCAGAATATCAGCCAGCACTTGCTTGCGCTCCACCGGTCGCTTGATGGTGAACTCATCGGCATGACCCTGACGCAAGAAGGCGCTATTAATAAAGGTATCGTAATCCATATGCAGGATGCTAGTAATTTCCTGCTGTGTTTGGGCTATACTATCACCCGTAATTGACCTGAAGTCGTCCCCGGTAGCTACCTGAAATTCAAGGATAGTTCGTCCCGAGCGCCCTCGTTGTTTGGGCTTGGAGTGCTTGCGTATGATGCGATATAGCTGGTCGCCCACGGTGAAGTCAAACTCCACCTCCATATCAGTAACATACTGACTTGAATAAACGAGGTCGTCATCGCTTTTAGCTCTGCTTCGTCCCCACAGTGCCCAGGTCATAGCGTCAATCAGAGCCGACTTGCCGTTGCCGTTATCGCCACTGATGCAGGCGGTGTGGATGCCATCAAAGAAAAGTGGCGGCACATTATCCCGGTAGCACATAAAATTGCGCAATGTTAGCTTGACGGGAATCATTTATGAAACTCCGTTTTACTCATTCTAGCATAACTGGGGGATTATTTATCTACCTCACCCCCTTAATCCCCCTCTCCTTCAAAAGAGGGGGGAGGGGTTAAAAAAGAGGGGCTTTACCCCTCTCAAGCACCCCATTAGGTCAACCCACAATTAAACAAACTAGCGGTTTGTTCAACGGAACAGTAAGTTTGGATAATAGCTTATCTCTATCCCTGATAAATAATCTCCAGCCTACTGTTTACAGCGCTGATTTTAGAACTGTGATCTGAGTGTGTGCCGGGAGTTCTCCCTGCTTGAACTCCACTTCGCTGGCAGCTATCTTCTTCACACCCTCCTTCCCCCGGAGGAATTCATCTACACCAGCTATCGGCAGAGCACACTTATCAGTCTTGTAGTGCATAGGTATAATTACCCTGGGTATCAGTTTATCACCAACCTGACCAGCAACCTTAGCATCAATGGTAACGGAACCACCCACCGGAATAAGCAGTATATCCACTTTGCCTAATTCAGCTACCTGCTGAGCACCAAGCTGGTGACCCAGGTCGCCAAGGTGGCAGACCCTTATCCCATTAACCTCAAAACAAAATATGGTATTCTTACCCCTTTGCCTTCCGCCAGCATCATCATGGTAGCTGGGGATACCCTTGAACTCTATCCCCTTAATCTCGGTAGTAACTGCCCCTCTAACCAGCTTAGGATTACCCCTAACCGCAGCTACATTGTTATGGTCAAAATGGTCATGGCTAACGACAACAATATCAGCCGACTCTTTTATATCGCCATAACTAAAGACGCCACCGCTTTCATAGGGGTCAATGATTATTTTAACCCCGCTGTCAGATGTAATCACAAAGGAGGAATGCCCCAGGTATTTAATCTTCATAACCTGAAACCTCCCTTTATTATAATTCTTATCAACCCCACCCCATTGATTAAATAAACTATTCTGGCAACTATCTTTCCTGGGCAAGGGAAAGGACAAGGTTGACCAGAGTGCGCACCGGCACCCCGGTAGCCCCTTTAACCAAATAGGCTCGCTCCTTCTCACTCATGCTGGTGCCGGCAATATCCAGATGAACCCAGGGGGTATCACCAACAAATTCAGCCAGAAATTGAGCGGCGGTGATAGCACCACCGTATCTGCCACCAACATTCTTAATATCGGCAACATCGCTCTTGATTTGCTCTTTATACTCGTCATACATTGGCATCTGCCAGATAAGCTCCCCAGCCTCAGCGCCAGCGGCAATCACCCTGTCCACCAGTTCCTGATTATTACCAAAGGCACCGCTACATATATCACCCAGGGCTACATGGCAGGCTCCAGTTAAAGTAGCCACATCAACCACAAATTTAGCACCAATCTTTCGGGCATAGCCCAAAGCATCAGCCAAAATAAGCCTTCCCTCGGCATCGGTAGAGATAATTTCAATAGTCTTACCATTCATTGCCGTTAGAATATCACCCGGTTTCAGGGCATTTTCGCTGGGCAGATTTTCCGTAGCCGGAATTATAGCCACGACATTAACCTTTGGTTTAAGTTGAGCCAGGGCACCTATCGCCGCCATAACCGCCGCCCCCCCAGCCATATCCCCCTTCATCTCAGCCATCCCCTCCGATGGCTTTATAGAAATGCCTCCAGAATCAAAGGTTATCCCCTTGCCCACTAGCGCCATATCAATTTCATCAGAAGCACCCCCTCTATAATGGAGAACAATGAATTTAGGTGGTTGCCGACTCCCCTGAGCCACACCGAGCAGTCCCCCCATACCCAACTCCTGCATCTGCTCCCGCTCCAGAACCTTAAGCTCAAGCCCATAATTCTCAGCCAGTTTAGCTGCCACCTCAGCCATGTGGCTGGGGGTCATATAGTTAGCTGGCTCATTAACCATATCGCGAGCCAGGTTGGCTGCCTCAGCCAATACCCTGCCTTTATCACTGCCCCGCTGCAAACCGGGCAGATTAGCTCCGTCACTGCCAACTATGGTAAGCCGCTTAATCTCACCATGTTCAGCTTCCTTGGTTATATGCCGGCGAAATGAGTAGACACCAAGCAGAGCACCCTCAGTCACTGCTTGAGCCGCACTCTCCGGACTTATGCCAGCCACCCCCGCTCCCTGAGCAACAGTAGCAATACTATCTATACCCTTCTGCTGCAATAACCGACAGGTCTCAGCCATTGCCCCCCGAACCCGGTCCTGAGATAGCTCCTGTTGTTTACCAAGACCGGTAATTACCACCCGAGTTGCCGGAAGCTTACCCAGGCTATGGATAATGGTAATCTCGTTAAGCTTACCCTTAATCTCACCCTGGTTAATAAGCTGAGAGATAACCCCATCCAGAGCCTTATCTATAGTAGCTATGTCGCCATCAAGGTGTGGCGTCCCCTCAAAAAAGTTCACTATTATAGCCCCGGCTTCAACCTCAGCAATATTACCAACTATGACTTTAATCTCCACCCTGACCTCCTTTCATCTAGTAACCTCTCTCACAATTTTATCCAGGACAGGGGTAATATCCCTGGAAGTATCCACAGCATAGTAGTTACGATGGATTTTCTGAACTGAGGGCTTCATCCTCTGGTATACCTCCCAGTCAGCGTCCGACTTGCTCTCTGTATTTTCCCGCCTGGCCCTAAGCCGTTCATACACTACCTCAGGTGGTGCCTCAACCCGCACCAGAATCAGCTTAATATCCAAACGGTCAACAATACTATACAGGTGCTCACGATATCGCTCTGACAGATTGGTAGCATCCAGAATAAGTGACACCCCTTTCTTCAGTAATCTCTCAATGAGAAGGTGAACCGCTCGAAAAAGGCGTGAACTCTCCTGCGAGCTGTAACTTGGCGCCGGAGAAAGAACCTTGCGCAAGGCATCACTCTCCAGAATAAGAAATGGCAGCCTCTCGGCTAACCTATTACAGAAGTAAGATTTCCCTGTTCCAGGCAAGCCGCTAATGATGATAAAGGTAGGCTCTGCCACGGCGTCAGAAAACTGCCCTAAGCTCTGAGTTAGTAGCTCGGCATCGGAAACAAGCTGGCTATGTTCCACATCCTTGATTATAATGTGTTTCCCCCAGTTTTTCTAGCTAAGCACCAGTTCCAGGGAAAGAATCTACAAACATAATCTGCCTGGGCAGTTTGTAATCAGCCATATGTTCCCGGCAAAACCGCCTGAGTTCCTCCTCTGTAGCCACCTCCCCTTCCTTTAACCTGATAATAGCTCTAACCACCTCCCCCCGCAGCTCATCAGGAACCCCCACCACCATCGCCGCCGCTACCTTGGACTGAGCACACAGCACACCCTTAATATCACCGGGATAGATATTCTGACCCTTTACGATAATCAGCTCTTTCTTCCTGCCGGCGAGGAACAGATTGCCATCGCCATCAACCTTACCGATATCACCGGTATAGAGCCAGCCATCCTTTATTACCTCAGCAGTAGCCTGAGGATTATTATAATACTCGTTCATTATCGGACCTCTGACAATTACCTCGCCCGGCTGATTTAGCGGTAGCTCCTTCCCACTATCATCCACTATCTTTAGCTCCCACCCGGGCAGAACTCTCCCCACCGAACCAAGTTTTCCGCTGCCATCAAGAGGCTGCAAGGTAACATGAGCTGCCGATTCGGTTAGCCCCCAAAGATCAATCAGCTCCCGACCATAGCATTTCTTAAATCGTTGTATAATATCAGTCGATAAAGGCGCCCCAGCACTGCCACACAAGCGAAGGGAACTCAAATCATACCTTACCCCCTCTTCCTCAGCCATATTAACCGCCAGCACATAGACAAAGGGCACCCCCATAAATATAGTCGTCCTCTCCCGCTCAATAGCCCCCATAAGCTCAGGAATAGATAACCCCGGCAGCATCACCACTGCGCTACCCTTGTAAATTGAAGTCAGCAATATTATTACCAAGCCAAAAACATGATGCATGGGTAAAGCAAATAGCAATGTTATATCTTTATCGGTCTGCTGAAATCCATCCCCTGATATAGCCGCCTCCGCCACCACGCTCCGATGTGACATCACCACCCCTCTCGGATGAAGGGTAGGCCCCGAAGTATAGGCAATATGAGCTATATCTTCAGGCTCCAGTTCCACTTCAACAGGATGTGCTGAACTGGTAGCCATAATCTCCCGATAGCTAACGAATTGCCCTTCATACCTGGCACCCAAGTCTATCACACGCTCTATATAATTAAATCGGGGTAAGACTGGAACTAATGGCTCAAGAAAAGCACTTTCCGTCACCAAGACCTTTGGTCGGCAGTCATCACACAAAGAGGCTAACTCATCAACCTTATATCTGGTGTCCAGGGGAACAGCTATACCACCAGACTTGACTATGCCGAAGTAGATAGTGACAAAATCCGGGCTATTAGGTAGCAGCATGGCTACTCTGTCACCCTTCTCTACCCCCATTTTTATCAGGGCATTGGCTACCTTATTTGAGGCTTCATCCAGCTCGGTGTAGGATAATCTGCGCTCACCCAGAGCCACCGCCGTCTTCCCCCCATACTGTCTTACCGCTTCCTCCAGCATCAGTTTCAGGTTCATTACTTACTATCCCCCAGCATTACTCTACCATGCCCTATCTATTATCCGCTGCCTGGTCACCCAAACCAGCCCTCATATTGAAATCTGAATTAAACTAGTGTAGCAAACTTTACTTCCGTTGGAAAGGGACGACCTCAGATCGCTTATGAAAATCCCCCAAAAGCTATTGACAAATAAGCAATACTATGCTACAAGTTATTTTTAATAGAATAAAGTAAAGGCTGTGAACAAGACTAGTAGGCTTCAAGCGAGGCACAGAGAGTCGGGTAAGGTGTGAGCCGATGCTGGCGTAGAAGTTGAATGGACTTGGGAGCCGCAAGCCGAAAGTTGCTCAGTCCAGCAACAAGTAAGTTCTGTCGCCGGGGAAGCGTTATCAAATCCCAGGGTATCGAGTAAGTATTTTTACTTAACTCCGTACCTGATAGAGATAGTGAACTCCCTTGGTTGGAGTTGACTAAGAAGGGTGGTACCGCGGAAGTGAGCCTCCTGCCCCTTTAGGGTGGGAGGCTTTTTTATTTATATTGCGAGGAGATGACATGTTCCACCCAACCCTGGATGAGGTTAGACAGCTAAAGAAATACGGCAATCTGGTGCCAGTTTACTACGAGATAATGGCTGATATGGAAACACCAGTATCAGCTTTTCTCAAGGTAGCTCGTGGTAACTACTCCTTCCTCCTGGAGAGTGTCGAGGGTGGGGAACAGCTGGCACGCTATAGCTTCATTGGCACTGAGCCTTCCCTCATCCTCAAGACCGGGGGTGACAATCCTGTTGACCCCTTACTCCTGGTAGAAAAGGAATTTAGCCGATTCCGACTGGTGCCAGTTGCTGGATTGCCCCGTTTCCACGGTGGTATGGTCGGCTATCTGGGTTATGAGGTTGCCCGCTACTTTGAGAGATTACCCTCTCCCAACTGCGACCCTCTGGGTCTTCCCGAATCTATGCTGATGATGGTTGATACTCTCCTTGTTTTCGACCATATCAGTCACACCATCAAGGTCGTCTCCCATGCCCACCTCGACGGTGACATCGAGGCGGCATATCTCCAGGCAACCACCAAGATCGAGAGCCTCATAGACAGGCTGGGGCAGCCGGTTCCTCCTGAAGCCATGCCAGCGGTTTCATCCCCTGAATCTCCAGTATCATCAAACCTTTCTCAGACGGAATTCGAGTCCAGAGTATCCCGAGCCAAGGATTACATCTATGGTGGCGATATAATCCAGGCTGTCCTATCGCAGCGGCTGGCTAAGCCGACAAATGCCAGCCCCTTTACCATATATCGGGCTTTGCGCTCCATTAATCCTTCCCCCTATATGTATTACCTCCACCTGGGTAATTTCCATATCGTCGGAGCTTCTCCTGAGCTCCTGGTGCGAGTGGAGGATGGAGTAGTTTCCAACCACCCCATCGCCGGCACCCGTCCCCGGGGAAAAGATACTGCCCAGGATATAGCCCTGGAAGAGGAGCTTAAGGGCGACGAAAAAGAGTGCGCCGAGCACATTATGCTCGTTGACCTGGGGCGTAATGATATCGGGAGAATCGCTGAGCCGGGCACGGTTGAGGTAACCCAGCTTATGGATGTAGAGCGCTACTCCCATGTTATGCACCTGGTATCCCATGTTCAGGGCAGACTGAGAGCCGGACTTTCCCAGTTTGACGCCCTGCGTGCCTGTTTTCCTGCCGGTACTGTTTCCGGTGCTCCCAAGATTCGGGCAATGGAGATTATCGCCGAGCTAGAGCCAGATAAGAGGGGACCCTATGCCGGGGCGGTGGGCTACTTCGACTTCGCCGGGAACCTGGATACCGCTATCACTATCCGTACCATTGTTATCAGCAACGGCATTGCCTATATTCAAGCGGGGGCTGGAATCGTTGCCGATAGTATTCCTGAGGGTGAATATCAGGAATGCCTGAGCAAAGCTCAAGCACTACTTTCTGCAATTAAGCAGGCGGAGGCTAATTATGCTCCTGCTAATAGATAACTATGACAGCTTTACCTACAACCTCTTCCAGTATCTCAGCGAGCTGGGAGAGGAAGTATGGGTAGTCCGTAACGACCAGTTAAGCCTAAATGAAATTGAGGCGAGGTCGCCCCAGCATATCATCATCTCGCCCGGTCCCGGCACTCCGGAGAAGGCTGGTATCTCCAATGATATTATCCGTCACTTCGGTAGCCGTCTCCCTATTCTGGGGGTCTGCCTTGGTCACCAGTGTGTTGGCTACAGCTACGGAGCCAGGGTTGACCGTGCCAGTGAAATCAAGCACGGCAAATCATCGCTCATCTACCATGATGGCAAGGGACTTTTTATCAATCTCCCCAACCCTTTCCCTGCCATCCGCTATCACTCCCTGGCTGTAGTCGGTGATGACCTGCCTGATTGCCTTGAGGTCAGTGCCTGGACATCAGAGGGGATGATTATGGGACTGCGCCACTGCCAGTTTCCCGTAGATGGAGTCCAGTTCCACCCCGAATCCATCATGACCGAGGTGGGCAAGGACTTATTAAGAAACTTCATTAATAGGGAGGACACTGATGATTCGTGAATCTATTGAGACCCTAGTTTCGGGTCGTTCGCTCACCTTTGAGCAGGCGGCGGGAGTGATGGAGGAAATAATGAGCGCTGATGCGACCCCAGCTCAGATTGCCGCCTTTATTACTGCATTGCGGGTTAAAGGGGAAACAGTGGATGAGATTGCCGGGCTGGCCAGCATTATGCGGGCTAAGGCAATCCCGGTAAAAGTAACCCCGCCGGTGGTTGATACCTGCGGCACCGGGGGTGATAACTCCTCCACCTTTAACATATCCACTGCCACCGCCTTTGTTGCTGCCGGTGCCGGTCTCAAGGTAGCCAAACACGGCAACCGGGCAATAACCAGCCACTGTGGCAGCGCCGATGTCCTGGAAGCGCTGGGGGTTAAGATTGACCTCGGGGCTGAGGCAGTAGCTGAGTGTCTGGAGACGGTGGGTATTGGCTTTATGTTTGCCCCCATCTTCCACCCGGCGATGAAGTATGCAGCTGTCCCCCGTCGCGAGATTGGCATCCGCACCGTATTTAATATCCTCGGCCCCCTAACCAACCCTGCCCGAGCCGAGTTCCAGGTTATCGGCGTTCCCAACCAAGAGATAGGAAATAAAATCGCCTCTGTCCTCCACCGCCTGGGGACAAAGCATTCCTTGGTGGTGCACGGCATAGACGGCGTGGACGAAATCTCAATCAGTGGCAGGTCTCTGGTATGGGAGGCTGATGAACAGGGAGTATCGCCACCTTATGAGATTTCCCCACTGGATTTTGGGTTCAAGGAGGCAAGCCGGGCAGAAATTAGCGGTAGGAAACCTGAGGAGAATGCCGAAATGCTGCGTGGTATCCTGGGTGGGGAGAAAGGATCCCGACGAGATATAGTGGTGATGAATGCTGCTGCTGCCCTGGTCGCCGGCAACCAAGCCCCTGACCTCAAACAGGAGTCTTGCCTTGCCCAAGAAGCAATTGACAGCGGACGAGCTTTAGAAAAACTTGACCGTCTGGTCGAGCTAAGTCAGAGCCTTGGTTAAACTCACGGAAAAGAGATGCTGAATAGAATTATTATTCAAAAAAGGGAAGAGATTGAGCTGAGGAAGAAGATTATGCCCCTATCCTCTTTGAAGGAAGGCATTGCCCAGCGGCAGATGCCACTTGATTTTGCTCTTGCCCTTGGTGGCGACCACACCCGGCTGATTGCCGAGGTAAAGCGGGCATCACCATCACGAGGGATTCTCTGCCCCGACTTCAATCCCGTTGAGCTGGCAAAAAGCTATGCCCATGGTGGCGCTGCCGCTATCTCAGTACTAACCGAGGCAAACTACTTTGAAGGTAGCCTTGACCATCTGGCAGCAATCAGAGAGGAAACTCGCCTTCCCCTGCTGAGGAAGGATTTCATATTTGACCCCTATCAGGTATATGAGTCCCGGGCTTATGGTGCTGATGCCCTGCTACTAATAGTGGCTATCCTCAGCCGGGAGCAGCTTGCGGAACTCCTCTGGCTAAGCCAAAACCTCAGC
>DAOVUZ010000067.1 GCA_030632305.1 Dehalococcoidales bacterium
GAAACCATACCGCCCGGAATGCTACCCCTCTATTATGTCGCCTACACCGCCTGCTTTCGCCGGGAAAAAATGTCGGCAGGAAAGGATACCCGGGGCATAAAACGGGGGCACCAGTTTGATAAGGTGGAGCTATATAAATTCACCGAGTCATCCACCTCCGAGCAGGAGCTGGAGAAACTGGTTAACGATGCGGAACAGGTCTGCCAGAAGCTGGAGCTTCCCTACCGGGTTTTACAGCTCTGCACCGCCGAGTTAGGCTTTGCGTCATCCAAATCCTACGACATTGAAATGTGGGCACCGGGCTGTGGTGAGTGGCTGGAGGTAAGCTCGTGCTCCAACTGCACTGATTTTCAAGCCCGGCGAGCCAACATCCGCTACCGACCTTCTCCCGACACCAAGCCCCATTTCGTCCATACCCTCAACGGCTCAGGCCTAGCCCTGCCCAGAGTCATGATTGCCATAATAGAAAACTACCAGCAGGCTGATGGCAGCATCTCCATCCCCGAAGTCCTCCAGCCCTATATGGGGCAAAAGTTGATTAAATAAAGATTCATTTACTATGTCTATCTATTTTGAAAAACCCACTTCCTTCGCAGTGAGGTATTTGACGCCTGTAACCTAAACTCTTTATACTAATAACTTAAAGGGGTAGAAATTAAAAATACTACCGAAAACACAATTTTTAACACTTAATTAAAAAGGAGAAATTATGACTTACGAGAGTTCAATACGGGTAGCGGTCTTCGTCGACGGCAGCAACTTATACTTTGCGATTAGAGACGGACTGCATCGGCAGGACATCATTGATGTAGAAAAGCTGTCCAAGAAATTACTCGGGGGACGTCAATTAGTGCGCATTTACTATTACCATGTCCCGAGGCTTGAAGGTGAGTCCCAAGCGGCAAGACGGCACCAAGCATTCCTGGACCGCCTTAACTATGTGGACTACCTCCAGCTCAGACTGGGAAGGCTTGTTCCCAGACCAATCAAACTCCACTGCCAATCCTGCGGCAAAGATATTGAGCATACAACACACACTCAAAAAGGAGTAGATACCAGGATTGTCGTAGATATGGTAGGTTTAGCCCTTCTCGATGCCTATGATGTTGCTATTCTAATTTCAGGTGATGCTGACCTGGCTGAGGCAGTTAACTTTATTAAGGAACATACGCGCAAGCATGTAGAAAATGCATGCATTATGTGGCGAGGATGGGCCAAAAATCTCAGAGAGGCGGCAGATGTGCGCGTTCGCCTTACTGAAGAGTTTCTAGTCGATTGCTGGGTACATGAGGAAGAGGAAGAAATAAGTAAATGAATAGCCCGCTCCTGACAGCACAGCAGCGGGCTACTTAATAACCCTCTGTTGACAGAACAACAGAGAGTCGTTTAATTTGTATTTAGTATTATAGCACTACTTGTCAAGACCCTTTAACCGCCAATTGCAAATTTGTTTACAAAAAGAGTTTAGCAACAAGCTAGGCTAAAACTACTACGGAGGGGTGTCCGAGTGGTTTATGGTGACGGTCCTGAAAACCGTTCTCGCTATATTAGCGAGCGTGGGTTCGAATCCCACCCCCTCCGCCACTAACGAGGCTCAACAGAGACACTACTTAACATAGCCAAACCCATAGGATTTAGCTCATATCCCTTAATATAGGGCTTAACTAGGATATAATTTTGACCAAACCATAAAGGCAAACAGCCAGCATCCTCAACCAGCTTTTGCTCAGCTTGTTGATATAATGCCAAGCTCAAATTACTATCTTGCTCCACACCCGCCGTCTCCAGCAGAGCATCTATCTCCGGGTCACTATACTCGCCGTAGTTATTATCACTATCACTGTAAAACAAAACCTCTAGAAAATCCTGTGGATGCGGGTAATCGGCAATCCAGCCGGTATAGAACATCTCATCCTTCTCCTGCTTGAGGTGATAAAGGAATCTCTGCGGTTCTATCTGTCTTACCTTTACCTCCACCCCCAGGCTCTGTTGCCACTCATAGATGATGGCTTCCAGCCCTTGCGATATTAATCCTCCCCAGCCGGCAGTGGTAATGGTAATAGGTGGCAACTCGGATACATCACCGTAGCTGGAGGCAGCAACCAACTCCCTTGCCCTGTTTACATCATAATCCAGCCTGGACAAATTTTCGTTGTAGCCAGGCATGCCTGGCGGTAAGATGCCATCAGCCGACAGCAGCATATCCCTGAATATCAGAGAAACCAGCTTATCCTTATCAATAGCCTGGGAGAAGGCACGGCGAATATTAACATCATCAAAGGGGGGCTGGGCAGCATTAAAGCCAATATAGTATAAGCTCAGCTCAGGGACTATTGCCAGTTCCCGGTAAAAGGGACCTGCCTCGTCGCTAACCCTATCAATGTAATGAATATAGACATCGGTGACATCAATTTCACCAGTCTCATACAAATACATCGGCACACCAGCCCATAGATGAAAGGCAACAAAATTGACCCCAGCCAGCTCCCCGTAGTAAAGCTCGCTCCTCTCCAGCACAAGCAAACTCTCCACCTCCCACTGACTGAGCTTAAACGGACCGGTGCCATTGGGATTGCGCCACCACTCCCCTCCCGATTCCACATTGGCTCTATCCACAACAAAGGCAGTGGAATAGGCCAGCTTGGATAAGAAATAGGATTTAGGCGCATCTATAGTTACTTCAAGGGTGTAGTCATCAATAACCCTAACCCCGCTAATTTCCTCAGCCTCACCAGCTATTACCTCCTTCACCCCGATAATATCACCCAGATAGGTAGCTGCCGTCAGTGAGCCAGTAGTCGGGTCACAAGCACGTTGCCACGAATACTTAAAATCCTCAGCCTTAACCCCCCTACCATCATGAAAGCTAACATCGCCTCGCAGATAAAAGGTATAGGTCTTACCATTATCACTAACCTGCCAGCTCTGAGCTATATCTGGCACCGGCTCCAGGTTATCATCAAGGCAAACCAAGCCACTAAATAGCTGCGTTATATATTGGTGGGAGGTTATCTCACCGGCAACAGCCGGGTCAAGGGTCAGCGGGTCAATACCATACAGATTAAAACCCGTTTCCTGCTCAGGCTGGCAACCACTGGGCAAGTAGAGCACCAGCAGACTGCAGAGCAATATTATTGAAAGCAGAATATACAGGATTCTTTTCATCTAAGCTTACTCTCCCCATCTTATAGCTAGTCTATACTAAAACGATTCCCAGTCTTTGTAGCCCTGCTGAATAGCAGACAAATACTCCCTTGATGGCTGTGTTTCTTCTAATTGCCTGATTTTGATATAGGTTACAGCTTCTATCTGGTTGCCAAATTCGTCTGTCACGGTTACATTTACTCTGGTATAATTATCAGGATAGCCTTCAGACTTATCCAATTGTCTCAAATCTCTTTCCGAAATTTCGTAAACAGCCCCGAGAACCTTCTCTCCCCTAAATGGCTTGATGCTGGCGACTCCGCCTCGCCATTGCCTGAGCCAGCCAGCAAACACCAGCCTGTAGTTACGAAGGCTAGCCACAAACATAGGCTTGCTGTCGGGGCAGCGTTCCTTCATTTGCTTTCTGCTAAGATTAGAGCCATAGGCGAAGTAATACATAAATTCTCCCCCGACCCTTATATCTAATAACCAGACCCATCCCCAAAAAATCCCATAGCCGGAGCAACTAATACCCCAGTAAGTATTGGATGCATCCCCTCCACCTCAATCGGCTGGAACTATCCAGTAACATACTCCCGCCACAAGGTATCCAGACCATCCGTATCAAAGCCATAAGCCCTGTCTAAGGCGACATCGTAGCTGCTACCCTGCTTAAAGGTATTGAGCAGCTCGAGCATCTTACCCTGTCCGTAACTACTAATAAGAAATTCAACCAAACTGTAACTCTGGGCATAGGAAAGAGTAGCCTCCGCAGCGTAAACCGAAAAGGGACTTGACAGGCTACGCACTGAAAGAAGGTTATCTTCAACTATTGCCTGGTTAAGATAAGCAGCATATTCTGGAGCCGTTACCCCCTCAGCATACATAGCTAAACCCTCGTCAAGCCAGTTAGGCAAACCACTATAGGGGTTAAGTACCATCTTATGGATGACTAAATGTGCCAGCTCATGGGCAACTGCCCTCTTGCCCCAGTAGAAGTCATCTGGAGCTATACCAATCACTATAGTGCCATATCGGGTAAAGGCTGCCCCTCCTGTCCACTCCCGAGGATAAATCATAGCCCCGTGTAAATCCTGGACATTGGCATAGACATATACTCCAACTGGCTTCTCCAGCTCGGCACCAGTATCCTCCGCCAGCCGAGCCAGTGCTTGCTGAGCCACTGCCATTAGCTCTTGAATAAAGGATTCATTCCCCTCATACCAATACATAGTTACTTTACCATCGGTTAAACTATCCCAGGAATAACGGATGTCATCAAACTGGACTTGAACCGGGGCAGTTTCAACCTTCTCACCACTGGCATCCTTCACCAGCCACCAGTACTCCAGACTAGAACCAGGCGGTAGCCCGCCAATTTTCACCATTTCCAAAGTCCAGCTAACATTAACTATAGTAGCAGGCGCAAATTCAATATACGCTTCGCTGGTTACCTCAGCATAGCTTATTCGGTCAACAGAGTAGCAGAGACGAATATCAGTAATATTGACATCACTCTCGACTGACAGACTGAAGTTAAGCCCGGAAGGAAAATCTGCTTCAGCCGAGCTATCCAGTACAGCCAGCCCACCCTGAGCCTGAACCAAGCCCTGGCTCAATAGAACCAGCAACAGGCAAACAACCAGGGCTAATATTCCAGTCTTCTTAATCATATTTCCCA
>DAOVUZ010000039.1 GCA_030632305.1 Dehalococcoidales bacterium
ATGATGAAGTCCCTGACCTGCTTAAACGACTGGAGGAAAAGAACCTGAGTTACAAATTCGCAGGCTTAAGCATAGATACCAATCTGGAATAATTCCCATGTGAGGGCTGGCAACCAGGTGATTGTTCCCCAGGCGGCTACCACTACGCTGACAACAGGAGAAACACCCTTAAAACCCCGCGGGAAACACAAACTTATATTGTGGCAGTCCGACCTCAATTGACGAGGCTTCCCTACTATTGTATGATGCAAGTAATTGTTAGCAAGGTAGTATCATCACTATAGTTTGGATTTCATGGTCAAAAGCTCCCGCTGTCCACTGATAGAAGAAATAGATACAAAATTATCACCCCCTGACGCCTTCGAACTCTTCAGGGACAAGCAGTTCAGTTTCTTCCTAGACAGTGGAATGGATGCCCACAAACTAGGACGCTATTCTTTTGTCGGCAGTGAGCCGTTCCTAGTGCTTAGCACTCACGGCAGTGAGGTCACTCTTACCCAAGGTGCCAAAAAGAGCAACCTAAATGCCAATCCCTTTGATGTAGTCAATAATCTGCTGGAAACCTATCACCTGGACTCTCCTTCCCCACCGGTGCCATTCATTGGTGGTGCCGTAGGTTACTTCAGCTATGACCTCTGCCATTTTATTGAGCGGCTGCCGGCCACTGCTGTGGACGACCTCAAATTGCCCGAGTGCTATTTTGGTTTCTATGACCTAGTCTTAGCCTTTGATAACCTTCAAGGTAAAGCCTATGTCATCTCCACCGGTTTCCCTGAGCTAGGAGAGACCGCAAGAATAGACAGGGCTACCAGACGTCTAAATGAAGTGAAGGATATGCTGGCTGAAGTATCACCTCCAAGCACAGAGAAAAATTTTATGTCTATGTCTTCTCCTATGGAGCAGGTGACCCTTAAAGGGGGATTTACTCATAAAGAATACGTCGATGCTGCCGAGAAAGCCAGACAGTATATCATTGCCGGTGATATTTTCGAAGTGAATCTCTCCCAGCGTTTTGAGACTGAGCTTTCTATTACTCCTTACGAACTATACAAGCGGTTACGGCAAATAAACCCGGCACCATTTGCCTGTTATCTCGGCTTCGATGAGGTCTCGGTGGTAAGCGCCTCGCCAGAAAGATTTATCCGCCTGCGAGGAGACCGGGTAGAAACACGACCCATCAAGGGCACCCGCCCACGGGGGAAGACTCCAGAGGAAGACGAAGTACTGGCCAATGAGTTGCTAAATAGCGCCAAGGACCGAGCTGAAAATATGATGATAGTGGACCTGGAGAGAAATGACCTGGGCCGCGTGTGCCGTTTCGGCACAGTCAAGGTAACCGAACTAGCTATACTGGAGGTGTTTCCTACTGTTTTCCATCTCACATCCACAGTGGAGGGAAGGCTCAGAGAAGACAAGAACGGCACTGATTTGCTCAAAGCTACCTTTCCCGGTGGTTCCATAACCGGAGCCCCCAAGGTACGCGCTATGGAGATTATAGATGAATTAGAGCCTACAAAAAGGAGTGTATATACCGGGAATATCGGCTATTTAAGCTTTAATGGTGACCTTGACCTCAACATCGCTATCCGTACTTTTCTGATCAAAGGAAGGAAGGCTTATTTCCAGGTAGGCGGTGCTGTGGTTTATGATTCTAACCCTGAGGCTGAGTATCAGGAAACACTGGATAAAGGTAGGGCACTCATTGATGCCCTCAATATGGCAGCGCCTCATGAAAGGTAGATATGGTCATAGTTATTGACAACTACGATTCCTTTGTCTATAACCTTGCCCAGTACCTGGGTGAACTGGGCTGGGAACCGGTGGTTTATCGCAATGACCAGATAACCCTGGCGCAAATTGAGAGCCTGAGCCCATCCCACATTATTATCTCTCCGGGACCTTGCACCCCGCTTGAGGCAGGCATGTCTAATGATATCATTCGCCGCTTTGCCGGGAAAATTCCTATTCTCGGTGTTTGCCTGGGATACCAATGCATAGGCTATGTCTATGGTGGTCAAATTGTCCGTGCCGCTGTTCCTATGCATGGCAAGAGTTCCCTCGTTTATCATGATGGCAGGACTATATATAAAAGCCTTCCCAACCCCTTTGAGGCAGGGCGTTACCACTCCCTGGTATTAAAATGGGACATTTTCCCCTCAATGTTGGATTTGACTGCTAAGAGCGGTGGTGGTGTAATTATGGGTATCAGGCACAAGGAATATGTTGTCGAAGGAGTGCAATTCCATCCAGAATCAATAATGACTGATGTCGGTCACGATGTACTGAGGAATTTCCTAAGTTATTTATCACCACGGTGGCCTGAGGAGTAAGCTTATGAGCGAAATTGTTTACCTAAATGGTTCCCTAATCCCCCGCAGTCAGGCTCAGATATCCGCTCTGGACTACGGTTTTCTCTACGGATATGGCCTCTTTGAGACTATGCGTGCTTATGAAGGTCAGGTATTTCGTTTGGATAACCACTTAAGACGGCTAGCGGATTCCGCAGAGGTGCTGGGATTGCCCATCGGGACACTGGACCTTAAAAAGGCGATAATGGATACCATCCAGGCTAACCAGCTCAGTGATGCTCGTATCCGTGTCGCCATTTCCCTTGGTGAAGGAGAGACGGTTCCTGACCCCAGCACATGTAAGAAACCCACGGTGCTGATACTGGCGGGAGATTACCAGCCTTACCCCGAAGAAGTCTACCAGAAAGGATTCAGAGTAGTTGTCTCATCCATCCACCGCAACAGCGGGTCGCCTCTCTCCAGGCTCAAGTCAGCCAATTACCTGGACAGCCTCCTAGCCAGGAAGGAAGCCAGAACGGCTGGGGCTAACGAAGCTATTTGCCTCAACGAGAAAGGATTTCTGGCTGAAGCAAGTATGAGCAATATATTTCTGGTAACCAATGGTATACTAAGGACACCAGGACAGGAGAGTGGTATTCTTCCCGGGATTACCAGGGAAACGATTCTAGAGTTGGCTCCGCCGCTAGGTATTAATAGTCTTGAGGACAATATAAGACTGGACGAACTTTCCCAAGCTCAGGAGGCTTTCCTCACCAACTCGCTTATCGAGGTTATGCCTCTTATCGAGATGGATGGGAAACCTGTTGGTTCCGGTACACCGGGACCCCTTACCCAAAAACTCCTGACGGCATACAGGGAATTAGTTAGAACCGGCGAATAATAGCATCGCTCATTCGGCAGACCCTTACCATCTGCTGAACATCATGCACCCGCACTATATCAGCACCATTGGCAATGCCAATAGCGACAGCAGCCGCAGTACCTTCTACACGTTCATCAACAGGGAGGTCAAGCACCATCTTGATAAAGGACTTACGAGAAGGACCAATCAGAATAGGCCTTCCCAATTTTCTCAGTTCCTCCAGGCGACGAATGATTTCCAACTCCTGTTGCCAGGTTTTGCCAAAACCAATACCGGGGTCCAGAATAACATTCTCCCGGGGTACATTCAAAGTCAATGCCATCTCCAGGCTTTTATGAAGGGATGAAGTCACCTCAGCCATAATCTCTTCATAGTAGGCGGTATCACGCTGAATACCAGCGTCATAACCTCCCTTATCCCGCTGGTTACTCATCAGAATTATAGGAACGCCCCACTCAGCAGCCAGTTCAGCCAGCCGCTGGTCTTGTTTTAAGCCCCACTGGTCGTTTATCATTGCTGCCCCAGCCTCGAGCGCTCGGTGTGCCACCTCCGACTTATAGGTATCAATGCTCAGGGGAACAGACACCTCGGAAACCAGCCGCTCTATTGTTGGAACTACCCGCTTGATTTCGTCACCAATTAAGACCGGAGCCGAGCCAGGGCGAGTGGATTCACCGCCGATGTCCAGAATATCGGCACCTTCACTGACAAAGCGGTGTGCCTGTGCCACTGCGGCTTCAAAGTCTGTAATTCCATCGCCGGAGAAGGAGTCCGGAGACAGGTTGATTATCCCCATAACATAGGTTCGCTCTCCCCAGCGGAACTCTACATTTCCACACCTAGTAATACCCAGCCGATTCATAGCTAATGCCTTATGAACCCCCCTTTGAAGGAATAAGTATTTATATTCTACCACATTGCACGAAGCCATCGTAAGTCCCTGTGTCCAGTTGGTAGTGTATCAATTTGCAATTCTAGGTAGTGGAAAGTTTGAAGGAAAGAGTTTAAGTTGCCAAGCAGCAGGTTAAGTCCAGCAGGCTTTGAAAACCAGCCCTGAGTGATGTAACATATCAACAATGTTTGACAGGCGAGAGTGATAATATGACAAGATTATTATCAACCCACCCATCTGAGCTTGATACGTACATTGGAGGTAAGTATGTTGAAGACTAGACACATGGTTTTACTGGGGATCATGCTAGTAGGAGTAATGTTGGCCACTGGGTGCAGCGGTATAGTAAAAGCAGAGAGTGGTGACACCGTCAAGGTCCACTACACGGGCACACTGGAAGACGGCACCGTATTTGATACGTCGGTTGAGGGTGAGCCACTGGAATTTACTTTAGGTCAAGGTCAATTGATTCCTGGTTTTGAACAAGCTGTTATAGGAATGAAAATCGGAGACTTAAAAACTATCAACATACCTGTGGATCAAGCCTATGGCCCATACCGTGATGACCTCATACTGGTAATCGAACGAAGCCAACTTCCGGAAGACCTTGACCTGAAGGTTGGCCAGCAGCTGCAAATGATACAAGCAGATGGCAGTAGCATTACAGTCATAATCATAGAGCTCTCCGAAACGACCGCAACGATAGATGCCAACCACCCCCTAGTGGGCAAAAATCTAACGTTCGAAATCGAGCTTGTTGAAATCGAATAGGCGCTGCTTTTGCAGTCTGGACATCTAGCCTGACCATCTTGTTGGGGGGCAGGTCAATCCCTCCAACAACTAAATGCAAATAATACCTATTAAATTAATTATGGACTTACAAGATTTTTTGTGTTATAATCACAAACCGTGCTAGAATGAGCAGGTTAAGCATTGCTAGTAACACTTGAGTCATCATTAGTTATTATGAAGAAACTATCCAAATTATGAAGAAACTATCCAACATTATCGCCATCGCCCTAACGTTACTTGTTATCCTATTCGGTTCTATTAGTTGCTCACCAGCGGTTCCCCCAGAAAAATACGAAGAGACCCGCGATATGATGGATACCTTCATTAAGACCACTGTTTACTCAGAAGATGAGACTCTTGCTATAGAAGCAATGAATTCGGCCTTTGCCCGGATGGAAGAAATAGCCGGCGTCGCCTCCATATTCGATGAAAGTAGCGAGGCATTCAGGCTCAACCAGGATGGTTATCTGGATAATCCCTCTCCCGATCTAGTGCAGTTAATAAGGCTATCCATGGACTATAGTGAATTAAGCGATGGCTATTTTGATATAACTGTCCAACCGGTATTAGAGCTTTGGGAGGGCGGACTATGGGAAGAGCCCGAGGAAGTTCAGGAAAGCCGGTTAGATGAGGTGCGAAATCTCATTGGCTCAGATAAAATAGATGTCACTGATGATCGCATAAGCTTCCAAGTAGAAGACATGAAAATCACCCTCGGTGCCATTACCAAAGGATATGCCGTAGATGAAGCGCTGAAGGTCCTTAAAGATATGGGCATTGAATATGCCCTGGTTGCGGCTGGCGGTGATATAAGCACGCTTGGTAGCAAGCCAAACAACGAACTGTGGAACATAGCTCTGGTGAATCCAGATAATACCAGCGAGAGCCTGGCCATTTTTGAGATTATGAAAAATTCGGTCTCCACATCGGGAAACTACGAGCGCTACTTTTCTCCAGATAAAGAGGCCCACTACATACTCAACCCAAAGACCGGATATTCTGACAGCCAGTGCATCAGTGTTACCATAATCACTGAAAGCGGCACGGCGGCTGATGCCCTGGCAACTTCGGTTTTTGTCATGGGACCGGATGCTGGCATGAATCTGGTTGAATCACTAGACGATGTGGAATGTTTTATGGTGGATAATAACCGTACAATACATCGTTCCTCAGGAATAGATGAATATCTGACTGAAAGTCAATGAGGTGAAAAAAGGTGAATATCAGGCTGGAGAAGAAGTCTCTGCGATACAGCGTGGAGCTACCCCAGAATAAACTTATGACTCAAAGCTCAATTGAGCTGGCACCACTACCGGAGATGGTCACTATCCCGCTAGAGGAGAATGCAGGTGCGTCCAGTGAAACCCTAGTGAAGAAGGGGGACAAGGTGCTGACCGGCCAGAAGATTACTGACTCGGATGAGTTTGATTCGGTTCCGATGCACGCCACGGTATCCGGAGAAGTTACCAGTATTACCACTGCTATAAACCCGTCCACTGGACAGGCAATGAAAGTGATTACCATAACCTCCGACGGGGAGGATAGATGGGTGGAATTACAGCCCCACCCGAACCCAGAGGCCATATCTTCAGAAGAGATTTTGAAGGCGGTACGTGAGGCTGGTGTAGTTGATGCAGATGGTATCACCTCCCTGGCTCATG
>DAOVUZ010000082.1 GCA_030632305.1 Dehalococcoidales bacterium
AATCTGGTTGAATCACTAGACGATGTGGAATGTTTTATGGTGGATAATAACAGTATAATACATCGTTCCTCCAGAATAGATATATATCTGAGTGAAGGTCAATGAGGTGAAAAAAGGTGAATATCAGGCTGGATAAGAAGTCCCTGCGATACGGCGTGGAGCTACCCCAGAATAAACTTATGGCTCAAAGCCCAATTGAGCTGGCACCACTACCGGAGATGGTCACTATCCCGCTAGAGGAGAATGTAGGTGCGGCTAGTGAAACCCTGGTGAACAAAGGGGACAAGGTGCTGACCGGCCAGAAGATTACTGACTCGGATGAGTTTGATTCGGTTCCGATGCACGCCACGGTATCCGGGGAAGTTACCAGTATCACCACTGCTATAAATCCATCCACTGGACAGGCAATGAAAGTGATTGCCATAACCTCTGACGGGGAGGATAAATGGGTGGAATTACAGCCCTGCCCGAACCCAGAGGCCATATCTTCAGAAGAGATTTTGAAGGCGGTACGTGAGGCTGGTGTAGTTGATGCGGATGGTATCACCTCCCTGGCTCATGTGAAATTGTTGCCGCCCAAGGATAAGAAGATAGATACCGTTATATTGAACGGGTATGAATGGGAGCCATATGTGACATCGGACCACAGGGTGATGCTAGAGTATGGTGAGAAGGTGCTTTCTGGCTTAAATATTATGAAGAAGGTACTTTCGCCGGTCAATGTCTATGTCGCCATTGGGGATAACAAAGAAGATGCCATGGATTCCCTAGAAGAATTGATTGTGAAAGCAGGCTATGATTTCAAAATTACCCCCATAAAAGCCGGATACCCCCTGGGTGACGAGAAAACACTAATAAAAACTGTGGTGAATAGGGAAGTTCTTATCGGTGGTTTAGCTGCCGATGTTGGAGTGGTAGTATATAACGTCAGTACCGCCAAGGCGATTCACGAGGCCATCTACGAGGGTAAGCCTTATATAGAAAGGGTGGTCACTGTCACTGGTACTGTTGGGAATCCCAAGAACCTTTTAGTGAGATTTGGCACACCCGTAAAGAACCTGATTGAATACTGCGGCGGGATTACAGAAGAGGGTAGCGAGGTTATCATAGGTGGTCCAATGACAGGCATATCCCAGTTTGACCCTGATTCCCCCATCTTCAGTGACACCAACTGCGTACTGGTGAAGGTAAGTCAGCCGATAATGGATATGGACTGCATAAGCTGTGGCCACTGTATAGAAGTTTGCCCCATGAAGCTTATGCCTACTTTATACCCTAAATATGTCAAAGTCGGCCGTTATAACGAATGTGCTACAGCCTATATTGATATCTGCACAGAATGCGGTGTTTGCGCTTACACCTGCCCGGCAAATATACCGATAGTTCAATACGTAAGGGTAGCCAAGAAAGAACTCAGCAGGAGGATGGGAAAGGAATGACGCCAGAGATGGAATTTAAGGTCTCTCCAAGCCCGCATTTATGGCGGGGACGCTCTACAAGTAAGATAATGTATTTGACCCTGCTCGCACTGTTGTTGCCAACTGCGGCTGGGATTTATTTCTTCGGATACCGGGCACTACTGGTGATATTAGTGAGCGTGTCGTTTGCTGTATTGACTGAGGTTCTAGTCAAGAAGTTAAGGGGCAGGCCATTTGTAATGGACGGCAGCGCTATCATCACCGGGCTTCTCTTGGCGTTGGTCTTGCCGCCTACAATACCCCTGTGGATGGTAGCTGTGGGTTCCGTATTCTCTATCGCTATTGTTAAGGAGGCCTTCGGTGGCCTGGGGCACAACATATTTAACCCGGTTCTGGGCGGTAGAGCTTTTTTGACCGCATGCTTTTCAGTAGAGATGACAACTTGGATAAAACCGATGGGTTTTGCTGCTGATGCGATAATTACCACCACACCCTTAGGTGAGAATTTTGTCTGGTCCTGGAGATGGGCAGCACGGCTTGACCTGTATAAAGATATGTTTCTGGGCGATACGGCTGGCTCAATAGGCACTACATCAGCCCTATTGATACTGATTGGTGGAGGTATACTTCTGGCACTCAAGCTTATAGACTGGAGAGTTCCGTTAGCTTTTGTGGGCACTGTGGCCGTGCTTAGTCTGGTCATGGGTGCGGACCCCATATTGCAGATGCTGGCTGGGGGACTGATGCTTGGGGCTTTCTTTATGGCTACTGACCCTGTAACCTCCCCCATCACGCACAGAGGCAGGATAATATTTGCTGTCGGTTGTGGCGTGTTGACGATAATAATAAGGCGCTTCGGCGGTATGCCTGAAGGGGTTTATTACGCTATACTTTTTATGAACGCTGTCACCCCTCTTATTGATAGATATGTAAAAGTGAGACCATTCGGTTTCCAGAAGGCGGTACAGAGTGCAACCTAATATATTCAAAAGATTATATCCAGTAATCCTGGTTACATTTATCGTTCTAGTATCGGCTGTTCTGCTTAGTTTCACTGATGATATCACCAGAGGGAAGATAGCAGAACAGGAGGTTGCTCAAGTACGGGGCGTGCTCGAGGAAATGTTCCCGAACATGACCTCACTTACCCTGGAAAATGATATATACACGGTGCTTGAAAACGATACCACGATTGGCTACGGATTTGTGGCAGTAGGCAGAGGTTATGGTGGTGAAATCAGCATACTGGTTGGGCTTGAGAATAAGACGACAGTAAAAGGTATAGTTATCATTTCACAAGATGAGACCCCCGGATTAGGTACCAGAGTAGCTGAGGAGCCTTTTACCTCTCAGTTTGCCGGGGTAGATATTGATGATGTTAGACTCGATGGAAAGATAGATGCCATCACGGGGTCAACAATAAGTTCCGAAGCTATAGTTGAGGCGGTCCGAAACGCGGCTCTGGAAAAGGCTGAATCTCTAGGTGAATAACGGCTAAATAGAAGGAGGGCAAGGATGAGCAGATTCCGGAAGGAATTATCAAAAGGCCTGGTTGCCTCTAATCCGATTTTCATACTTTTCCTAGGTCTATGCCCGGCACTGGCGGTGAGTACCTCGGTAGATAATGCACTGGGTATGACTGCCGGCGTTCTTTTCGTCCTTTTGGGGTCAAACATAATAATATCCGCTATCAAGAAGATAGTGCCGAACATGGTGAGAATCCCGGTTTTCATTGTAGTCATCTCTACCTTTGTTACGGTGGTAAGCCTTGTATTCCAGGCCTATGTCCCGGCTCTATATGCTGCTCTGGGTATATATCTACCACTGATAACGGTGAACTGTATAATACTCGCTCGTGCCGAGGCTTTTGCCTCAAAAAACACAATTTTCAATTCCATTGGCGATGCAATAGGAATGGGCCTTGGTTTTGGAGCAGCCCTGATAATCATCTCATTCTTCCGAGAAATATTGGGAACAGGTAGTATATCAATATTTGGTACCCATCTGCTCACACTGCCGGTTCTGGGAGAGCACCCGATGGCCATGCTGGCATTGCCACCAGGGGCATTCTTAGTGATAGGACTATTGCTGGCACTATTTAGACGAATGGGGGTGGTACGAAGTGAATGATCTCATTACCATTTTTATCAGCATGGCGATTATCAACAACTTCATCGTAGCGAGATTTCTGGGTCTCTGCCCGTTCTTTGGTGTTTCAAAGAAGCTACGCGAGGCCACTAGCATGGGGGGGGCGGTTACCTTCGTAATGCTTATAGCTTCGGTGTCGACATGGGTTATTACCAACTATATTCTTATCCCTCTTGATGTTTTGTATATGCGGATTGTCGTCTATATATTGGTGATAGC
>DAOVUZ010000086.1 GCA_030632305.1 Dehalococcoidales bacterium
CATCCCAATCAAGGAAGGAATATACCTTGCCTAACATGCTAGGGGTAAGTGTCCCCGTTGAAGTGAACAGATGCAGACACTCAAGGGTTGGCGTCCTAACCTCCTCATACCCCCCCTTGAGACAGCAGTCTCTAAACGCCCCCTCAATGAGACGAAACCTTGTCATCTCCCCAGGAGATAGGTCTCTACTCCCTTTACATTTTTGAACTTTCATACGACACCGCTGTCAACTAGCTGGTAAATTTTACACTAATTCACCTAGGTATTCAACTATAACTATTGAAGTTATCATTAACCCTATCCCCTTTTATCCCCCTTCCCCTTATCAAGGGGAAGGGGGAAGATAATTTCTGTAGAGGGGCTTTGCCCCTCTACAACTCCCTTAGGGCTAAGGAGCGAAGCTCCTAGGGGAGGATGGGCGGGAACAACAAGCGTTGGTAAACAATCTCTTATTTGCATTAAGGCTATAATCAATTATATAATTTATTAAACATAGACTTTTTCAGGAGGGCTAATTATAGATGCTTAAAGCCTTTCGCCTTGCTTTCTTCATAGGTTTAGTCGCCGGAGCTTTACTGCCCACCGGGGTTAGGGCGGCTACCCCAGCTATTGATGTCCTACATGTTGACGGCACCATTGTTCCTGTAGTGGCCGGTTATATCGACCGCGGGATTGAGCAGGCTGAGACCAGGGGCAGCAGTATCGTTATCATTGAGCTAAATACTCCCGGGGGGCTTATGGATACAACCCAGACGATAGTTGAGCGAATTATGAATGCCCATGTCCCCGTTGTTGTTTATGTCTCTCCAAAAGGCGCTTGGGCTGCTTCAGCAGGAACCTTTATTACTTTATCTGCTCATATCGCAGCAATGACGCCAGGCACTACTATTGGCGCTGCTCATCCCGTAGCCGGTGGCGGCGAGGAGATACCAGAGGAGCAAATGAAAAAGATAACCGAGTTCTCGGCTAAGTGGATGAAGACCATTGCCGAGGACCGCGGTCGTAATATCGAAGAAGCCCAGCTAGCAGTAACGGAAAGTAAATCCTTCACCGATGTTGACGCACTAAATCTCAACCTTATCAACCTTCGAGCTGATAATTTAGAAAGTCTTATTGCTCAGCTTAATGGTATGAAGGTAACTCTAGCCACCGGGGAAGAAATAATCCTTAATACTGAGGGCTATATGCTGGACAGGACTGAGATGAGCTTCGTGGAGCGCTTCCTGTATGCTATTAGTGACCCCAACATTGCTTATATTCTCCTTTCTCTGGGCACCCTAGGAATTATGGGTGAGATTTACAGTCCGGGGTCGTTCTTCCCCGGAATTATAGGCGGTATCAGCCTGCTTATCGCCTTCTACTCTTTAGGCGTTCTCGATGCCTACTGGGGGGGGGTACTGCTTATCCTGCTTGCCTTCGCTTTCTTCGTCGCTGAGATACTGACTACAACCTTTGGGCTATTCACTGCCGGAGGCATAACCTCGCTGGTTATTGGTTCCCTAATCCTATTTCCCGGAGCGGGTCCAGTGGGTCAGGTAGACTGGTGGCTAATTGCCATTAGTGTAATTTGCATTACTGCCTTCTTTGTCTTCGTGATTAACCGAGTAATCCGAGCCCACCGCCACCAGCCATCCTCAGGCAGGGAAGAGCTGGTAGGAAAAACGGCTGTAGTCAAGATAGCCCTGAAACCCAAAGGGGTAGTTTTCATTGAGGGCGAGCGCTGGACGGCAGAATCAGAGAAAGGGCGGGTAGAACCTGAGGAGGAGGTGATTATAACCAAGGTCGATGGCTTAAAACTATGGGTAACCAAGAAAGAATAAAGGAGGCAAACAAATGAATTGGGCTTTTATCGGTATAATTGTCTTAGTTGTGTTCATGATTGCTTCAATGGCAATTAAAATCGTTCCCGAATATGAGCGGGGGGTTATCTTCCGCCTGGGACGGCTAATTGGAACCAAGGGTCCTGGCCTATTTCTCCTCATTCCTTTTGTTGACCGAATGGTAAAGGTAGACCTTCGGGTGGTAACTATGGATGTCCCGTATCAGGAGGTCATTACCAAGGACAATGTTACCGTCAAGGTAAATGCCGTGGTATATTTCAGGGTGGTTGAGCCTGAGTTCTCTGTAGTTAAGGTTTTAGACCACATCAGAGCCACCTCGCAGGTATCCCAGACGACATTGCGCAGTGTGTTGGGGCAATCTGAACTTGATGAACTATTGACGCAAAGGGAAAGGCTTAACCAGACGCTGCAAAGAATAATTGACGAACATACTGACCCGTGGGGGGTAAAGGTCAGTGTGGTGGAGATTAAGGAGGTTGAACTCCCCGAGTCAATGAAGCGGTCTATGGCGGCTCAGGCTGAGGCAGAAAGAGAGAGGCGAGCCAAAATCATCCATGCTGAGGGTGAGCTTCAAGCCTCAGAGAAGCTGGCTCAAGCCGGAGCTATTATTGCCAAGGAACCAACCACACTACAGCTTCGCTACCTGCAAACACTGACCGAGGTCGCCTCGGAAAGAAATAGCACCCTAATCTTCCCCCTGCCCATTGACCTTATCAGCATGTTTATGAACCGAGGAAAACCGGGGAACTCATCAGGGGAAGACACTACCAAATAGCCACCGGGTAAAATATCAACCTAATGAGAAACAGGCTCAGACTTCCTACCGGAGTAGGTGGGGAGTGGGATTTTATTTAACCACCAGGGTAGCATCCCCAGCCACAATTCTGGTCAGGCTTCCATCTGACTGACGCAATAGCAGGCTGCCATCGCTGGCTACTGATTCAGCTATGCCTTTATACACAGTTTTGCCTGTCTTTACCTGGACTCTTTTACCCAGCGTAACCAACCTATCCCGCCACTCTTGGTAAACAGACCCCCCCGCTGGCAGGGACAGATATAACTTTTCTATTTCAACCAGTATTCGCTGGATTAGACTTAAGCGTGATACTTCTCTTCCCAGTTCATCATAAAGACTGGTGGCAGTAGATAGAATCTCAGGGAAAGCAGAAAGCCTAAGGTTTACGTTCACCCCAATACCTACAATAGTATAACCCACCGTGTCTCCCCGCACATCACTTTCAATTAGAATGCCACACACCTTCCGCCCATTAATAAGAATATCGTTAGGCCACTTAACCTGCGATTTTAAGCCGGTAACTGCCTCAATACTATGAACCACAGATAGAGAAGCCAGCATAATAAGGAAAGGCAGGTAAGTCAGGCTGGGATAGAGAATAATAGACAAAGCAATGTTACCCTCAGGTGACAGCCAGCCATGCTTTAGTCGCCCCTTCCCCGCCGTCTGCTCATCAGCAACAACAATAGTTCCCTCGGCTGCCCCCTGTTTAGCCTCTCGCTTGGCCACATCCATTGTTGAAGTCAACCGAGGATAGTAAATAACCCTTTGCCCGATAAAACGGGTGTCTAAATTATTAGTAATAGAAGCCGGCGATAAACTATCTTCCATCATCCCCACGCTACCCGACTAAAGCAAGCCTTATAATCAAGCATCCTTGACAAACTTACTGCGCTCCGATACTTTATCCTTTGTTGATTATATTAGTCAATAGAAATAGCGGAGTTAATCGGGAATACACCGCTTTGGTTCTGGGATATTGCTTTTCTATAATATAGGAGGAGATACAATGAAGGTAGTGGTGGCGATGAGCGGCGGGGTGGATTCCTCGGTTGCTGCCGCCATTCTTACCC
>DAOVUZ010000099.1 GCA_030632305.1 Dehalococcoidales bacterium
ACCTGCGAATACTCCTTCTAGTCCTAATCGCCTCCAATACTTCCATCCTTATCCTCCAAGTACTACCTTTATTCCTCTTCCCAGGCATCCTTACTGATAAGAGAGACAAAGCGGCAGCTACCTAAATTTTGGAACATATTCTTCTTTTTACGCCTAGTGATTTTATATAACTCCTGCACATAGCGGGAGCCTATGGGAATTACCATTCGTCCCCCCATTGCCAACTGAGCCAGAAGGTTAGCCGGGACTCTGGGAGCACCGGCGGTAACCATTATAGTATCGTAGGGTGCTTCACTCTGCCAACCCAATGTCTCCTCAGCCAGATGCACCTCAATATTGGTATAGCCCAGGCTATCCAATACACTCTTAGCTCTCTCCGCCAGAGCCGGCAAACGCTCTGTGGTAATCACTAACCGGGCTAATTCAGCCAGGATTGCTGCCTGATACCCACTACCGGTACCTACTTCCAGCACCTTTTCACTACCACTAAGTTCCAGTGCCTCAGTCATAAGGGCAATAATAAAAGGTTGCGAAATTGTCTGGTCCAAACCGATAGGCATTGGACCATCTTCATAGGCTAAATGCTGATTCTCCGATGGCACAAAACGTTCCCGCGGGATACGGGACATAATCTCTAATACTCGCTTGTCTTTAATCTCAGTGCTGAGGTGCTCAATTAACCTGGCTCTTTCCGCTTCAAAGTCCATAGTAAGCGCTCACCCTCAGGCCGGAGTCAGGCTAAAATCAAAGCTAGCACCACCAGAATAGCCAGCATTGCCCCTGCCAGAATACCAATCGTCCGCAGTTCGGTAACTATGTAGGGGTAGTTAATTACAGTCTGGATAGGTACTGGGGCTGGCACACTTACTGAAGGAGAAGGTACTCCAGGACGAGGAGCTGGCGTATAACTTTGAGCAGCAGCTTGTTGCTGGGGAACTGTAACTAAACGGCTCCACTTGCCTTTCCCCCTTTTGCTTCGAGGTGGATGTCCCCGCCGTGATTTACTTGGCATTTACAACCTCCTAGGTCTTTTTATCAACCTAACCCCCTGTGTCCCCCTCTTCTTTACATATTACTTAGCCCTGGGGTGGGATTTCTCATAGCTACGCCGAATATGTTCGGTAGTAAGATGGGTATAGACCTGCGTGGTAGATATATTGGCGTGACCCAGTAATTCTTGAACCGACCTCAGGTCAGCACCACCACTCAGCATATGAGTAGCAAAGCTATGTCTCAGGGTATGAGGACTAATCTCAACATCCAACTCGGCTGACTTAGCATAACCCTTTAAAATTTGCCAGAAGCCTTGCCTGGTTAGTCTCTCACCACGGCGATTGAGGAATAAAGCTTTCTCAGCATCATTATGTACCTGGTGAGAGCGAGCTTCCTGTAAGTATTCCTTCAGGGTTAAGGCAGCGCGAGGAGCAATAGGAATAACTCGCTCTTTATGCCCTTTACCAAAGCAGCGCACCGAACCACCTTCCGTATCTACACTATCCAGGTTCAAAGACATCAACTCACTCACCCTCATGCCACTGGCATACAACAACTCCAGCATCGCCTTATCCCTTTTTGCTTCCGGAGTAGATAACTTAGCTGGTTGCTCCAGCAAAAGCATGGCCTGGCTATATGAAATGGGCTTGGGTAATGACTTGCCCACCCTGGGTGAACCCACATTCTGAGTAGGATTATCCTTAATATTACCCTCAGCCACCATAAAACTAAAGAAGGACTTGGCAGCAGCCACTTTGCGAGCCACTGTGGTAGCAGCATAGCCCCTCTCTTTAAGATTAAGCAGATAGCTTAGCATCCATTGGCGACTGAAGCTAGCCCATGATGGAACGGAACCACACCTGGCAGCTTCTCCCTCAACAAAGTTAGCTAATTGATATAAGTCATTATGATAAGCAGATAGCGTGTTTTCCGAGAAGCCCTTTTCCACAGCCAGATAATTTAGAAAACTGTTAATATCCTCCTTCACCACGCCTCCTCCATACTAAACAATAACTGATTTATATTTTAACATAATACCAAGAAAAATTCAGCTCTCCCATAAAGCAAACGCTTTGCCCCTACTTATAGGCTATGCTAAAATAAATCAGGGAAGTTCAGAGGGATAAAGTCCCTCTGAATAAACTTGAGGGGATAGGATTGACAAATAATCTTATAACCGAGCAATTGAGGCAATTACCAGTCAACCCCGGTGTCTACCTGATGAGAGATGCCGAAGGAAATATCCTGTATGTGGGTAAGGCGGCTAACCTCCGCCAGCGGGTAAGGTCATATTTTGGCACCAGACAAGAGCTATCGCCAAAACTACAACAGCTGGTATCACGAGTTAACGACCTTGACTTCTTTGTTACTACCTCAGAACAGGAAGCTCTTATCCTTGAGTTGAATTTGATTAAGAGGCACCGCCCTCGCTACAATGTTCGGCTTAAAGACGATAAAACCTTTCCTTACCTCAAGATAGACCCGGGCCAGGATTGGCCCAGAGTATCTTTCACCCGCCGTCTGGAGGAGAATGGGGGACGCTACTTCGGTCCCTTTGCCAGCGCCAAGTCAGTGCGCCAAACCCTGAAACTGATAAAAGGAATCTTCCCGTTTCGTTCTTGCTCTAAAACCATCACCGGCACTGACTTGCGACCCTGCCTTGAATATCACATAAGGCATTGTCTCGGACCCTGCATCGGCTCAGTGAGCAGACAAGAATACGCTGAGGTAATAAAGCAAACGATTCTTTTTCTTGAAGGGAAGCAGGAAATAGTAGTCCAGGAGCTTGAGAGCAAGATGGAGAAAGCTGCTGAAGCCTTAGATTTTGAGAAGGCTGCTCTGATTAGGGATCAAATCCAGGCGGTAAACAAGGTCATTGAAGGGCAAAAAATCGCTGCCACGGTAAAAGGTGAACAGGATGTTATTGCTTTTGCCAGTGAGAAAGACCAAGCCTATGTGCAGGTCTTCTTTATTCGCAGTGGTAAGCTAATTGGTCGGGAAAGTTTTGTGTTACAGGGTACCCGCTCTGAAGAACCATATCAAATTATGACCAGCTTTGTTAAGCAGTTTTATGATTCCAGCCCTTCTATACCCCTATTATTACTACTCCAGCACCCGCTAGAAGATACGACAATCATTGAGAACTGGCTTCAAAGCAAAAGGGGAGCCAGGGTTCATATTCAGGTGCCCTACCGGGGTAATAAAAAGCAGCTGGTGCAGATTGTTGCTGAAAACGCTGAGCAAGGTTTACAGCAACTCAAGATTAAGCAACTGGCGGCGCCTACAACACTGGCGGCGGCTCTAGCTGAAATAAAAAGAGA
>DAOVUZ010000089.1 GCA_030632305.1 Dehalococcoidales bacterium
AATTGTTGCTCAAACATATCCATAGCACCACCCCTTAAATTAAGCACCACTCCATACTGGCATCTTCGCCAGGCAGTCTTTGGCAGCACTCTCGGCGCTTTCTCTGTCTATATTTTGGGTCGTCATTATAAAGTTGACCACGCCTTGGAGCACTTCATCGTAGCTCTTGGGACTGCCATCAGGGTTGAAACAGAGGACGTAGTATAGATTGACTGAGTTTCCTCCCCGGAATCCTTAAGTTTGGTCATAGGCATACTCGTATGATTCTTAACTGTCTTGGAGAGTTGATTAAAGGTCAGCTGATATCCATTAACATCCTCGACGGTAAAGTCCCTGATACCGTATGGTTCATCTGCTATATCAACCGTAATCTTGACCCCCCTCCTTTTCAGTTCCTGGTAATAATCGTCAATATCTCCGTCAATTTGCATATACAGGTTCACCCCGACGCCCAGCTTTTCTTCACTGCCAATCTTGCAATCTTTAGTCGAGATAAACATCAGCACCATCCCGTCCTTGGAGAGTTCGGCATATCCGGGGTTATTAGCATCAGGAAAAACCAGCCCCATCTCGAATTCGAGGGAGTTCTTGTAGAATTCAATTGTTTCCTTCATATTTCTTACCGCCAGCGTGGGGGAAAGATAACCCATTTCAATAACCTCCTTTATTTATCAACCTCACCCCCTGTGTCCCCTTCACCCTGAACTTAACATAACTCTAAAAACAAATCAAAGCTAATCAGCTACGAATTGTTTCCTCAAATTTTTAATTACTCGTAATCTTGTCTTTTTCAATTCCCCTTTGTTTACTTATACCTTCTCATCTCAAACCGTTAATCTGATTTTACTATTACTTGCTTTCTCTAACGGATTTTTTCTGCTCATCCCTGTATTTTCTGAATTCATTAAAGGCAGACTCGTAGTCTTTAACCTTTTCATCCCATGACTTATCCCTAAATCGTTTGGTCTCAGGGTTATAAACCATGTCTGTAACTTTCGTTCTGTACCAGGTATAAAGCTCAAAGTGGCAATTACAGCACAGGTTTGCAGTTGCCGACTCTGGCATACCGGCCTGCTTGGTAACATCCTTTGGGATGATATGGTGTTGGGTTACAGCCCCGAGATGACTTACATACCCACAAACTTTACAAGCTCCCCTTACGTCCGTCATAAACCTTATCCCCCTTTAGGTATTTATTTATACCTCTTTACCTCAAACCGGTAGAGCTTTACTGGCTCATCGGGCATTATGCCTGCTTTCTGGCGGCAGATGTCAATCTGATAGTCCACGCTATCTACCCCCTCAAGGTCGGGGAGGAGCAGACCTCGCCTGAACCCGGACTCCACGATAACCCCATACTTCTTGGGGTCTAGCTGGTCCTGGTTCTCCACCGGCTCAGGAGAGGTAAGAACATCCACGCTGTAGTCAAGGTCTTTAAGCTCATTGGGGGCAATGGGGGGAAAGCGGGGGTCTCTGGTAGCGGAGCTGATGGCATTGGTGATAATCTCCGCACCTACATTCCTCTGTTGTGGTTCAAAGGTACCAATGCAGCCCCTCAGCTCCCCGTGTTTGTGAATGGAAACAAAAACTCCAGCCTTCTCCTTCATCTCGGGGGTAAGCTCTTCAGGTTTAATAACCTTGCCTTCGTTGACAAAGGTCTCCACCGTTTTCTTGGCTAATTGAACCAGCGGCGACAGTTCTTTAGCTTCAAAGGAGGCTACCAGATAGCCGACACCGAACGGTCCTTCGTAGGAGAGAATGTGTGGTGTTACTGATAGCCCCTGTAATGCTCCGAGAAGAATAACAATAGAGCGCAAGCCACATTCCCCGGCATGCTTAATCAGGTCCTCGTCCAGGTTAAGAACGGCGTGGGTATCAAGGCGAGATAGGGCATCCACCAGCTTTTCATCAAATACTTTACCCTGTGGGTCGTAACCGGCAGGGGCACTGGGAATAAGCCGGTGGGACAGGTCGCCGCTGGCTATTAAAGCTACCCTCTTACCGGTTTCAGTTGCCGCCCTACTTATTGCCTGCCCAAAGGCGAAGTGAGTGCTCAGTGGTAGCCAGCAGAAGGTAAGTGGGACCATTGGAATACCCTTTACTGCCCGAAAAAGGTAATACATTGGCGCCAGCACCCCGTGGTCGATGTCGTAGCCGGTTTCACCAATAGATTGTAGAGGGATATCAGCAGCGTCTGCCTCTTGCTCAATGGCAGAGACCATGCTGAGGTCATTATCAAAATGGTAATCAGGCCCCGACGCTCCCCAGTTGCGCAGATTACCGCTTGAAGATTTTGCCGTAACTATGCCCATAGCGCCGGGATGAGAGGCACCATGTGGGCTAATCACTAGGATAGTCTCAGGGTTTTGTTGAGCCAGCTTATCTGCCAGCTTCTCCATAGCTTCTAGTGTCGCTGAGATACGTTTTTCCCCTCCCCTCCCTATATCCGGAACCATCAGTGGGGGGTGAGGCACACTGCAGCCAAAAGTAATTCCTGTCATATGGCACCTCCAGTTTACTTGGGATGAGTTGTGGATGTTCTGAAATTGAGTTCCGCTCCGCAGAACTTGCACTTTGAATCTTTCAGGCCCAATACCTTGGTTTGATAGCCAAACCTTTGAACGATAAGCTTACCACAGGAATAGCAGGTAGTGTTCTCACTCTGGTGCCCGGGGACATTGCCAGTATAGATAAACTTGAGACCAGCTTTTTGCCCGATATCGTAGGCGTGCTCCAATGTGGATACCGGGGTTGGGGGTAAGTTCATCATATGGTGATGGGGATAGAACCTGGTTACATGCCACGGCGTTAGCTCGCCAAGCTCATCTCGTATCCAGTTAGCAATACCCTCAAGTTGCTGGTCATCATCATTCATAGTGGGTATGATGTTGGTAATGACCTCTACATGCATATTCCACTTAGCTTTAGCCCGCTGGGTGACCTCAAGTATTCCTCGCCAGCCGCTTACCTTAACCAACTCGCGGTAAAAGGAGTCGGAAAAGCCCTTAATATCGACCCGCCACGCATCCAAGTAGGGTCCAATAGTATCCAGTGCCTCAGGGGTCAGGTAGCCATTGGTCACATAGACGGTATAAAGGTTATTCTCCTTAGCCAGCTTGGCTGAGTCAAGGGTATATTCAAACCAGATTCCAGGCTCATTATATGTCCAGGCAATACCATCGCATTTGTGGAACTTAGCCAGCTCTATTGCCGCTTGAGGCTGGATTTCCGGAGAGCTGCGCCATGATGAGCTAATCTCGGCGGAGGAGATTTCCCAGTTCTGGCAGTGCTGACAGTGAAAGTTACACCCCCAGCCACCCAGGGAGAAAGCCTGACTACCAGGGAAGAAGTGGAATAACGGTTTTTTTTCAATTGGGTCAGCGGCTACTGATGATGCCATGGCGTAGTTCATGTTGTAGAGTGCGCCATCTTGGTTGTGATACATCTTGCAGACGCCAAACTTACCCGGGCTTATGTTGCAGCGCCACTGGCAGGTGTTACACCGCACCTTGGAGTTGGGCAACTTTTCATAGAGCATTGCTTCGTGCATAATCACCTCTTAGCTTAATTATACCACTCGGCTGTTATCAACTATAGGTTGGAGG
>DAOVUZ010000115.1 GCA_030632305.1 Dehalococcoidales bacterium
CGGGTAATTAAGATTGGTAAGCCATTTATTAGTGCTGAGTTATGCGGCGGCACCCATGTCGCCTCAACCGGGGAGATGGGCTTCTTTCAAATCATCACTGAAATGAGCATCGGTGCTGGATTGCGCCGTATCGAAGCCGTTACCGGCAGGGGTGCTGAGAAATTTATTGGTAAGCGATTGTCGGATTTACAGAAGACTGCTGAGTATCTAGATGCTGAGCTGGATAATGTCCTTGATAAAGCGCATAGATTTTCTATTGAACTGAAGGAGGAGCGTAAGCAAGCTCTGGCTCTGGAGAGGGAACTGGCTAAGCTAAGAGCTGAATCTTTAGCTGGTCAGGCAGAAGTGGTTAACGGAATAACGGTGCTGGCAGCCAGAGTGCCGCCGTCTCGCCTTGAGGTCTTGCGAGAAATGGCTGACCTGCTCCGGGACAGGCTTAAAAGTGCGGTGGTAGTTCTGGGCACAATTTATGAAGATAAACCTGCTTTTCTGGCAGCAGTAACCACAGACCTAGTGGCTAAAGGCTATGATGCCAGTAAGATAGTTAAAGAGGTGGCTGAGGTGACTGGGGGCAGTGGTGGCGGTAAGCCAAGCCTGGCTCAGGCCGGTGGCAAGGATAAGGCTAAACTAGATAAAGCCCTTCTGTTGGTGAAAAGCCTAATATAGAATTTGGAGGCACATAACGCGCAGCCTGGGTCTTGATATTGGAGATAAGAGGATTGGGGTGGCTGTCAGCGACCCCCAGGGTATATTAGCCAGTCCGTTTACTATTATCAATCGTATAGATGATACCGTAGATGTAGAGGCTATTACCAGTATTATTAGCCAGCAACAGGTTAAGCAAATTATAGTCGGTCTACCCCGCTCTATGGATGGTAGCATAGGTAAGCAGGCTGAGAAGGTAGAAGCCTTTGTCCGGGAACTATCTAGCCGTACTGAAATCCCTGTAGAATTTAGGGATGAGCGTTTATCAACGGTATCGGCTAAACGCCTGATGCAGGCAGCTAATACCAAAAAAACCAGGGACGATGCCATAGCCGCCGCCATCATCTTGCAAGGTTATCTGGAAGAAACGCGGTAGATAAGAATTTTGAACCAGTCTAATAGCTTCCACTTAATACAAACTTGCCCTGATACTAAAGCCCGTGCTGGAGAACTCCAAACACCACACGGTCGGGTACCCACGCCGGTATTTCTACCTGTAGGCAGCCAGGGTACGGTTAAAACACTGACCCCGGTAGAGGTTAAAGATATTGGTATGGCAATGGTATTGGCTAATGCCTACCACCTCTACCTTAGACCAGGCATGGCTGTAATTGAGAAGATGGGCGGTTTACATAAATTTATGGGCTGGGACCGGGCTATTCTTACTGATAGCGGTGACTACCAGATATTTAGCCTGGCACGTCTGTGCCAGGTCAGCGATGATGGGATTGTATTCCGCTCCCATATTGATGGCAGTCAGCATTTTGTTACTCCTGAATCGATTATTCAGTTTCAAGAGGGGCTTGGTGCTGATATTATTATGGTTTTAGATGAATGCCCCGCCTATGATGATAGCTTTGAGAAGGTACAGGCGGCAATGACCAGAACCCATCAATGGGCAGAGAGGTGCCAGAAATCCAGGACGCGTAATGACCAGGCTCTATACGCTATTGTGCAAGGTGGTGTTTTCCCTCAGCTTCGGCACCAGTCGGCTGAATACCTTGGTTCGCTGGGTTTCTCTGGTTATGCTATTGGTGGCTTGAGTATCGGTGAACCTAAAAAATTGACGCTGGCTGTAATTGAAGAAACGGTACCTTTGTTACCGGAGAAGCAGCCACGATACCTGATGGGGGTAGGCTCTCCACGGGATATTGTGGAGGCTGTAGCCAGGGGATGCGATATATTTGATAGTGCCCTGCCTACTCGCATAGCTCGAAATGGTGCCTTCTTCACCCACCTAGAGCGGATAAGTATTCGGAATGCTGTTTATAGCCAGATGGAACAGCCTGTTGACCCTGATTGCGATTGTTATACCTGCCGCACCTTCTCGGCGGCTTATCTGCATCACCTGTTTAGCTGTGAGGAGCTCTTGGCTTATCGGTTAGCTACTATTCATAATCTGAGCTTTATTAGTAACCTGATGAGTAAAATAAGAAGTGCCATCCTGAACGGCACCTTTGGCTCTTTTAAGGATAATTTCTTGGCAAGTTATAAATCTACTGACGAGCAGATACGGCTTGACCAGAAACAAAAGTGGTTAAAATCACGCAGGTTGAGGGAATAACTATGTCTCATCACTGGTGGGGTCAACCCTCACCCCTTTGGAGATAGCCCAGGTAATTCCGGCTTCAATATCCTCGTCTTTACCAGTAAACTCCAATACTATGTAGCCCCCGTGCTCAGTCAGGTTAGCCTGGCGAATATTGGTCATCAGGCTGAATTGCTGACTGATAGTATAGATGATTGGTTCGGTAGTTATTTCCGGGGTAAAGGTAAATGTTACCAGCCGTCTTGCCATTTCTACCCCCTTATGCTATGCAGCCATTTGACAAATTTTTACATCACCCCAAAGTCCTACTTTATCCTCCTTGATGATTATCACTCCCTTCAGCCCTTCAATACCGTTAGCAAACTCGAGCCCGTTGGGGATATCACCGGGTTGGACAATCAGGTTGCCGATAGCAGTGGCAGCGGCGTCAGCCAATGTGGCTGATTTAGACAGCACAACAACTGCATCTGCCTTCCCGTAGCTGAGAGAGTGCCCTACTGTTCCCGAAGAGGTGCAGATTCCTAACGGTGTATCCTGCCCATTGATTTCTAGTCCAATTTTCCCGGTTAGAGGCAATTTACCAGCATAGATGCCTACTATTCTTTTCTCTAGGCTCTTCAGGTATATATCACCCCC
>DAOVUZ010000076.1 GCA_030632305.1 Dehalococcoidales bacterium
ATTCTCAAGCTATCCAGACCCTGGCTAGGGCAAGACCAGTCACCTTCTACGAGATCCAGCAAGGATTATCGCAAGGAATCCCATCAGAAGAAAGTGATGTATTACTAGTGCTCTCAAACGCTGTGATAGTCAGGATACCTATGGGAAGCATGGTTGACCTGGAAGCTGAGAGGAAACGGTTACGGAAGGAGATAGAGCAAAACCAGGCCGAAGTGGCTCAACTTGAAGCCAGGCTGAAGGACCAGGATTTTCTAACTAGGGCACCGGCGGCGGTGGTGGACAAAGAACGCCAGAAGCTGGCGGCAGTTAGAGACAAGCTGGAGAGGCTGAGGTCAGCCTGAAGGCTGAATACCCGCTATCCGTGTTTTCTTACTGGCCCTATACATTAAACAGGAAGGTAATTACATCGCCATCCTTGACGGTGTAGCCCTTGCCTTCCAGTCGGAGAAGCCCTTTCTTGTGAGCTTCGGATAAACTGCCACACTTCAGCAGGTCATCATAGGTTATTACCTCTGCCCGAATGAAGCCCCTTTCCATATCGGAGTGAATTTTACCCGCTGCTTTAAGGGCACTGGTGCCATCTTGGATAGACCAGGCTTTAACTTCACCCGAGGCTATAGTGAAGAATGAGATTAGCCCTAATAACTCATAGGACAGCTTGATAGTGCGGTCGAGTCCGGATTCGCTTATACCAAACTCGGCACGAAATTCCTCAGCAGCACTATCATCTAATTGAGTCAGCTCCATTTCTAACTTGCCACACAGGGTAATAATGCGACATTTTGGTCGTGAATAACGTGAGTTTAGTTCCGCTTCTAGAGATGATGCCTGGGGTAGCTGCTCTTCGCCGATATTCACCATTATTAATAGTGGCTTGGCAGTAAGAAACTGGTAGTTAGCAATAGTTCTGAGATCATCGGTGGTTAGCTTTAGCTCCCGGATGGGTATGTCTTTCTCCAAATCAGCCTTGACCTTCATTAGCAGTTCCTGTTCCCGGAGAAGGTCTTGGTGCTCAGCCTGCTTAGCTCCTCTTAGAGATGTCGTTATTCTTTCTAGTCTTCTCTCCAGTAATGCTAAATCGGAAAAGGCAAGCTCTGCATCCGTAGTGGCAATATCCTGCTCTATGCCCAGAATAACTTCGATAGGAGGTTTGTTTTCATTGGTTAAGGGTCGGATGACATTAATCAGAGCATCTGTATTGCTGAGCTGGCTCAGTAATTGACCACTTATAGCCTTGTCCTTGATTGGAGCACCGGTATCAATGTATCTTACCTCAGCCGAGACTACCCGTTTAGGGCGAAGGACGTCGTCCAGCATTTTAAGGCGTGGCTCTGGAACCTTAGCTATTCCAATATGTGGCGTTAGGCTTTCGGTATCAGCTTTACCTCTGGTCAAAGCGTTGAAAATAGTCGTTTTCCCGCTTCCAGCTAGCCCGGTGATGCCAATATCGATACTCATTTAATGACCTGACATTATTATTTCTCTGGCTTGCTGAAGGGCAAGGTCTCTTTCCTCAAGAATTAGCTCTTCATTACCCGCCAGCTCCAACAAGTTGAGAAGTGCCTCATGTGTGCCCATCTTGCCAATCAGTTGTATAGCTTTAATCCTCAACTCGGCGGCAAGCTCTGAGTCGGTGATAATAGCATTTAGTTTTTTTAATTGATTGGGTTGCTCTGACATTATATTTCTCCTGTCGGCTTCAGCAATATTAGCCAGTTGAGGTATTATTAATCTTGTATTTATTCTACCCTTTGCGCCATTATTGTTCAATAGAGATTCTTTATCAATCACCCCCTTTGTATGGTAAAATGGGAGATCTATCAATTAGGAGAGGCAAGTTTTGCTGTATATATTGTTAGGTCAGGATGATTTTTCCCGGCGCCAGTGTCTTGACGAGATAAAAAGAGGCACGGATGACCAGGCACTGTTAGCGGCTAATACCACTACATTTGATGGTCAGCAAATGACCTTAGACCAGTTAAGAACTGTCTGTGAGACGATACCCTTTCTGGTAGAAAGGCGTCTGGTCATTGTTGGCGGTCTACTGGAGCGTTTTGAACCCAGGAGCAAATTCAGCCGACAGAAGAAAACCACGACTGCATCTAACCAGCAAAACGGGTATAAATCGTTAGCCGACTACATTACTAAGCTACCTGATAGCATAATTTTAGTATTAATAGATGGCAAGATAAAAAGCAATAATCCTCTGCTCAGGGAGCTTTCAGCCAGGGCGGAGGTAAAATCCTTTCCGCTGCTAAAGGATGCTGAGCTGCGGCAGTGGGTTCAAAGGCGTGTGGCTGAGGAGGGTGGTGGCATTTCCTCCCAGGCGGTAGGCTTGCTGGCTAAAATTGTGGGTAGTAATCTATGGGCGATGGCAAATGAAATTAATAAGCTGGTCCTGTTTGCCTCGGGTCGCCGTATCGAGGAAGAGGATATCAAAGTGGTGGTGAGCTATGTCCAGGAGGCTAATGTTTTTGCTATGGTTGATGCTATCCTTGACTTCAAAGCCGGGGTAGCCGAGCAATTACTACAGCAGTTACTGCAAGGAGGAGCTGCCCCGGCCTATCTTTTGTTTATGTTATCACGGCAGGTTCGGATGATAGTTCAAGTGAAGGAGCTAACAAACCGGGGGGAACCCAAAATAGAGATTCAGGATAAGTTAGGTTTGACCAAGGAGTTTGCTTGGCGCAAGACATTAGAGCAAGCTGGTAAGTATCCTTTGGCACGGCTTAAGGAAGTGTATCACAAGCTTTTGGAAGCTGACCTGTCAATTAAGACAGGGAAATACGGAGGGGAACTTACCCTCAATCTTCTGATTGCCGAGCTGGGGCAATGACGCAAGATATAGGTAATTCATCAATATGCAGGAAGCTAAAAAGTCTGAACTACCGGTTCTAGCCATAGACCTGGGCGGTACCAAGATAATTGCCGCTATTATTTCTGATAAAGGTCAGGTGATGGCTAGGGAATACTACCTCACTTTGGCTGAAGAGGGACCACAGCCGGTAATCGGCCGGGTGCTTTCGGCTATAGCCCATCTTCTTGATTCAGGAAATCTGGACTTATCTGAACTACGCAGCATAAGCCTCGCTGCTGCTGGAGCCATAGACCTTGATAAAGGGCTGGTAACCTTATCCCCAAACCTTCCCGGATGGTATAACATTCCACTGAGAGATATTGTGAAAGATAAGCACGGAGTTAATACCTTCCTCATCAATGATGCTAGTGCTGCTGCCTTGGGCGAGCATCAGTTTGGCGTTGGTAGGGGAGTAAATAATCTTATTTTGCTTACGCTGGGCACTGGTATTGGTGGTGGAGTTATCATCAATGGCAAGTTATACTCTGGACCGTGTGGTAGTGCTGGTGAGATAGGGCATATGACCATTGATGTTAATGGACCAAGGTGTAGCTGTGGCAATGTTGGCTGTCTGGAAATGCTAGCCTCTGGTACTGCAATAGCTCAAGAAGCAATAAGGCGCATTAGTCAGGGGGAGAAGTCTTCTCTTGCCGAGATTGTAGATGGTAAGGCAGGAAATATTACCGCCGAAGCGGTTGGAGTAGCGGCTAAGAATGGAGATTCTCTGGCCTTAGAGGTTATTTCCAGGGCAGCAACCTATCTCGGGGTAGGTATGGTAAATCTGGTTAATATCCTTAACCCGGAAATGATTATCATCGGTGGTGGGATGGCACAAATGGGAGACCTCCTGCTTGATACCGCCAGGCAGGTAGTAAAGGAAAGAGCCTTCCCGCTATCAGCTCAGGCAGTACGTATAGTTACTGCCCAGCTTGGTGAGAATGCCGGGGTGCTTGGGGCTGCTGTCTTTGCCCGTCAACAAAATTGACAGCTAGAACGGGTTGCACTAAAATCGTATGTATTATGACCGGTGATGAAATTCGGGCAGCATTTTTGAGCTTCTTTAGGGAAAAGGGACATGAAATCATCCCCAGCTCTTCCTTGATACCAGGGGGTGACCCCACTTTACTGCTTACCAGTGCTGGCATGGTGCAGTTCAAGCCCTACTTCTTGGGTGAGGCGTTGCCGCCTAATCCCCGCCTGGCATCATGTCAGAAGTGTTTTCGCACCACCGATATTGAATCGGTAGGTGACACCAGCCACCTCACCTTTTTTGAGATGCTGGGCAACTTCAGTATTGGTGATTATTTCAAGCAGGAAGCTATTAGCTGGGCGTGGGAATTTGTTACCCGGCGCCTGGGGCTTCAGCCTCAAC
>DAOVUZ010000012.1 GCA_030632305.1 Dehalococcoidales bacterium
AGTTAACGGTTACATAGATATAGCCGCAGCCGGTGGTTACTCTCTCAGTTATGCCAGAGGTTACCTTTGTCCTCTTCCTTGGGGTAAGCCCGGCACCTTCCACCTTTTCCACCTGAACAGTGCTTAATGGTTGTGCCTCACGGCTTCTGTCCCGGTAAATGGTTATCCCTTTTAATCCCTCCTGGTAAGCCATCATATATACCTTGGCTATGTCTTCCGTGGTGGCCTCCTGGGGGAAGTTGACTGTCTTGGATACTGCGTTATGGGTGGACTTCTGGAAGGCGGCCTGCATCCTGACATGCCATTCGGGGCTTATTTCATGGGCGGTAACAAATAACCGCTTGACTTCATCCGGCACGCCATCAATCTCACTGAGGTGAGCGCCATTAGCCAGCTGTTGCATAAGCTCCTCGGAGTAGAAGCCTCCACTCCTGGCTACTTCCTCAAAATAGGGGTTTACCTCTACCAGCTGGGCACCATCCAGGATGTTGCGAATATAGCTCAGGGCAAAAAGCGGCTCAATGCCACTGGAGCAGCCAGCGATTATACTCAGGGTGCCGGTGGGAGCGATGGTAGTTCTGGTAGCATTTCTCACCCCAAAGCCGTCAGGAATATCATATACACTTCCCTTGAAAGCAGGGAATACTTCTCTTTCCTGTGCCAGCTCTTTAGAGGCTTCAGTCGCTTCATCCTGTATATGTTTCATTACCTCCTCTGCCTTTGCCAGCGCATCTTCTGAGTCATAGGGGATGCCCAGCTGGATTAGCATATCAGCAAAACCCATCACGCCCAGCCCTATTTTCCTGGACTTCTTGGTCATATCATCTATTTCGGGCAGGGGGAACTTATTGACATCAATGACATTATCCAGGAACCTGACGGCAACCTTTACTGTCTCAGCTAGCCTGGGGAAATCAATCTCGGTAGTCCCATTTGTGGTTCGCAGCATCATGCTCAGATTGATGGAGCCCAGATTGCATGACTCGTAAGGGAGCAGGGGCTGTTCGCCGCAAGGGTTGGTGCTTTCAATTTTGCCCAATTGAGGGACAGGATTATCCTGATTTATTCGGTCGATGAAGACAATACCGGGGTCTCCTGTCTTCCACGCCATATCTACTATCTTATCAAATACCTCTCTGGCATTGAGCTTACCCGCTACTTCTGTGGTGTGTGGGTTTACCAGATTATAGTCAGTGCCGGACTTGAGTGCTTCCATAAATTCGTTGGTTACGGCTACCGAGAGGTTAAAATTGGTAAAGGCAGTAGGGTCATCCTTGGCAGCGATGAACTTCATAATATCGGGGTGGTCAATATTAAGAATAGCCATATTGGCTCCCCGGCGCATCCCCCCCTGTTTAATAACATCAGTGGCAACATCAAAGGCTCGCATGAAGGAGACCGGGCCACTGGCTACGCCTCCGGTAGAGCCGACTCTATCTGTTTCCGGTCTCAGTCGGGAGAAGGAAAAGCCGGTTCCACCACCGCTTTTGTGAATGAGAGCCGTATTCTTTACGGCATTAAAGATAGACTCCATCGAATCCTCAATGGGAAGGACAAAGCAGGCGGATAGCTGTCCCAGCTCCCTGCCGGCATTCATCAGGGTAGGGGAGTTAGGCAGGAACTCAAGGTTAGCCATCAACTGGTAGAATTCATCTGCCCCGGACCTGACATCTGCCCTGGGGTCGTAGATAAGCTCGGCGGAGGCAATAGTCTGTGCCACGCGGTGGAACATCTCCTCCGGTGTCTCAATAACCTGTCCCTGGCTGCCTTTCTTCAGATATCTTTTTCCCAGAACACGGCGGGCATTTTCAGAAAGATGAACCGCATCAGCAGGCTTAGCTTTGGGCTTAACTCTTGTAACCTCCATTTTGGGTTCGACCTCCTCTTTCTTGATTGGTTCCTTAACTGATTCCTTTTCTTTACTCGCCAGGATTTCTTCCACTATAGCCTGGATTTCAGACCCACTGGGGAGTTGTTGCTGGCTTAGCCGGGACCTGGGCACCAGATGTTCCATTCCGGGGAGGGGCTGTTCTGTTTGAGGTAGCGGTTTTGATTTTTCCAGACGTTTAATCACCTGAGCCGTGAGTTGCTCCACTAGCTTTCTATCAGCTATACCCATAGACTCAGCGGCGGCAAAGACAGCCCGGGCAATCTGGGTGCGACTTGGTTGCTTGTCTGGTGACTTGTTGGCTGGGTTCATTTCCGACTCCTCTGATGCCTCTTAGCTACCACCTCTAATTCCTCAGCCGGGATTAATGATAGCTGAGCGGTAGGGCTAGATTCCCCGACCTCATCGGTTACCAGAGTATCTATCTCTCGTTTTAGAGCGGTAATATCAGTGAATTCCCGGTAGACGCTGGCGAAGCGGATATAGGCGATGTAGTCCAGATTCTTTAACCTTTCCATTACCATATCGCCAATGAGGGTACTGGGTATCTCTGCCTTACCCTGGTGGTAAAGCTCAGCTTCTATATCATCGGCGAGCTTATCCACAGTGCCGGTAGGCAATGGTCGTTTTTCACATGCTTTGTGAATACCGGTTAGCAGTTTATTGCGGTTAAATTCCTCACGCCTCTCGTCTTTCTTAATCACGAACAAGCTGGCTGGTTGCAGTTGCTCATAGGTAGTGAAGCGAGAGCCACAGTTCAGGCACTGGCGCCGACGGCGTATGCCGTCATTTACACCACGGGAGTCTGTAACCTTGGAATCGTAATAGCCACAATAAGGACAATTCATAATGCTCTACACCATATAGTAGTAAAAAATAATCTTACCACAATATATAGTGTCTGTCAAGCCCTTATTGTGTGTGGGGGGTAAAGAAGGGGGTGGTCGGCTGGCTTTGCGGCAAAGCTCAGTATTGATTTGTCCAGAGCTGGTCAGGGAACCACGAAGGCTGTAGGGCGTTAGCACCCGAGAAGAACCCCGGTCTTCCCGGTAAAACGCTTCAAGTACCTACAGCCTCTTTGGTGGTTCCGGTGGTTTGAGTAAATCCCTGAGAGCTTTAGCCAGTTGGGGTGTTCATTGGTGCCTTAGTAGTCAGTTGAGTCGATGGTGTTATTGCCTGTCGTCGATGGCTGAATAGTGGGCGACGCAGGAAAGAGGGAACATCCAGTAGATCTTCGCTCTTTAACCCTTTAAGGAGCCGATTGAACTCATCTTCCCGGCTAATCCCGGTTAGTCCTGCCTTGGAAGCGAATCCGGTGGCAATTAGGGTAATCCTTATTTCCTTCTCCATAGCTGCTTCGTGCCCCACGCCAAAAATGATGTTGGCATCAGGGGCTACTGCTTGCTTGATTACCTCAGCGGCTTCATTAACTTCAAACAGGGAAAGGCTGGTACCACCGACAACATTGAATAACACACCTCTTGACCCATCAATAGAAACATCTAACAGGGGACTAGCTAAAGCTTCTTTAGCCGCATCTACGGCTCGATTTTGACCTGACCCTCTGCCTACAGACATCCAGGCTGGACCGGCATCCTTCATCACCGCCTTGACATCGGCGAAGTCGAGGTTAATCAATCCGGGGACAGTGATAACCTCAGCGATAGCCTGAACGCCGTGGCGGAGCACATCATCGGCTAGCTTAAAGGCATTATCTACCGCTGTCTTTTGGTCACATAGTTCGAGTAAGCGATTATTAGGGATAATGATAAGGGTATCAACCTTCTCTAAGAGACGGGTAATGCCATCGTCTGATACCTGGCAGCGGTGGGTGCCCTCAAAGGTGAAGGGTCTGGTGACTACGGCAATAGTCAGGGCTCCACTTTGCTTAGCTATTTCAGCGACAACAGGGGCAGCCCCGGTACCGGTGCCACCACCCATACCACAGGTGACAAATACCATATCAGCCCCGGAGACGAGTTCTTTAAGCTCATCACGGTTTTCTTCGGCTGCTTTCTGACCCAGGTTATGGTCACCACCTACGCCTAGTCCTTTGCTAGTCTTCTCTCCAAGCTGGACGCGGGTTGGTGCCTCGGTAATAGATAGTGCTTGGGCATCGGTATTTATGGCGATGAACTCCACGCCTTGAATTTCCTCTTTGACCATACGGGTTATGGCATTACAGCCACCGCCGCCTAGACCGATGACCTTAATCTTGGCTGGATTAGGGACAAAGCTTGTTTTTGCCATCTCCTCCTCCTTATACTTTGTTGATTATTGAGTCTTAGTGGAACAGGTTCTTAATTCGGGAAATTAGACGCTTTAAAGTTGCGCCGAATCCGTAAGATTGCCAGGTCTGCGTGCCCTCGTGCTTTGCTCCCCAGAGCAGGAGACCAACGCTGGTGGCATAGGCTGGGTCATGAAGAGTATCAGTGATACCAGTTATATTGCCAGGGATACCTACTCTTACCGAGAGGTCCAGCATATCGCGCCCCATGGCTTCTATGCCAGAAAGGTTGGAGCTACCACCAGTGAGTACCAGTCCCGCCGGGACTAATGTTTCATATTCAGAGTGTGGCAACTCTAGCAGAATGAGCCTTATGATTTCTTCCACTCGAGCCCGAATAATGTCGCATAAGTCCTGGTAGGAGACACCATGTCCATCTTCTGCCATTGCGCTAGGGGTTTCCATCTTACCTTCGTAAACCGGCATAACAGTGCCATACCTTTTCTTCATTTCCTCGGCGACGTCAAATGGCAGTCCCAGACCGATAGCAACATCTCTGGTGATTTGATAACCGGCTACTGGTAGAATGGCGGTATGCCAGATGCTTCCCTCTCTAAAGACAGCAATATCTGTAGTCCCACCGCCGATGTCAGCTAATATAACACCTGTTTGCTTCTCATCCTCGGTTAATACTGCCTCATTGCTAGCTAAAGGTTCGAGGATGAGGTCATCAATATCTATCCCAATGCAACGAATACACTTTGCCAGATTCTGGACAGAGGTTATGGCGGCAGTAATGATATGTGTCTCTACATCCAGTCTGAAGCCATGCATTCCTACCGGATTCTTGACCCCTACCTGACCATCAATAGCATAACTTCGGGGGATAACATGGAGCAGCTTTCTATCGCTAGGAACCTTAATGCTCCGGGCGGATTGAAGAACTCGCTTCAGGTCATCCGGGCGTACCAGTCGGTCATTATGAGTAATAGCTACTACCCCTTTGCTATTCAGTGAGGTGACATGCCTTCCAGTCACACCGACATAGGCTGATTCTACCTTGGTGCCGCTGGCATGTTCTGCTTTTCTCACTGATTCCCGGATTGAATCTGTGGCGTCGTTGATGTTGACCACTAGACCTTTGTGTAGCCCCTTGGATGGGGTGACGCCCACTCCCAGGACTCGGACACTACCCCCTTCTTCTGTGTCGGCTATAATTGTGCATACTTTAGTGGTACCAACATCAATAGAAGCTAAAGTAGTCTGTCTTTTCATCTCCTCCCTCCTTGTTAACTGGATTCTTGAGCCCTTTGGGGTTAGTTAATTTCTTACATTTTCAAAACCTCCCTTGTTCATCTTCTCAAAAATTATCAATCTAGGGTCCAGGAAAGTTCTTCGGAGCTTTTTCAGCAAAGCTGGTCTCCTCCATCCTCCACCATTAACCTCTAACGAAAAACACAGTTTTTCAACCGTCCCATATTGTTCATCCTGAATAATGATGCGTTCTGCAGTTCTCAATTTGGCACTGCGGCTACGCGGATTAAGTTGAACCTCGGCTGGGGAAGGAGTAATGACTTTCTTATTGATTAACTTCAGGGAGGCGGTATGCCCGCAAATACAGCTTGGTGCTCCTGGGGGGCAGATACAATCTTTTGCTTCTTGTTGCATAAACTGTTTCACTATGCGGTCTTCGATAGAGTGATAGCTAATGACAGTCAATCTACCTTCGAACCCAAGGAGGTTAACCGCCTGTTTCAGGGCTGCTTCTAGGTGCTCAAGTTCGTGGTTGACCACTATGCGTAGTGCTTGAAAAGTTCTGGTGGCGGGGTGGATTCTACCCCTTCTGCCGCCGGTAGCCCGCTCTATTATCTGAGCTAGTTCAAGGGTAGTGCTTAAAGGGCGTGCCTGTACGATATGGTGTGCTATTTGGTGGCTGTAGCCTTCCTCACCGTATTTTTTAATAAGGTGAGCTAGTTCGCTCTCGGAGGAATTGTTAACGATATCGGCGGCGGTAATCTCCTGGCTGGGACTCACGCGCATGTCCAAGGGTGCGTCATGCTGGAAGCTAAAACCACGGCTATCATCATTTAGCTGGAGGGAGGAGAGTCCCAGATCGAATAAGATGCCATGAACCGGGAGGAAGTCATATTTAAGACAGATAGCCTGTAAATTAACGAAGTTTTCATTAATGAGGAGGGCTGAGCCATTATAGGCTTCAAGCCTTGCCCCGGCTACTTTTATCGCTTCGGGGTCGGTATCAATGCCTAATAGCTGCCCGCCAGGTGAGCTATGGTCTAAAATAGCAGCGGCATGCCCCCCACCGCCGAGGGTGCAATCAATATAGCGACCCCCAGGCTGCACCGCCAGTGCCTCAATGGTCTCTTGAAGCAGAACTGGGATATGAGTGGGAGGTGACATGTTTAGATTCATTGGTGCCTCTCCAGGCTCTCTATAATTTGCCAGACTTGTTCCTGGCTAATAGCCTTTTCTGTTTCCCATTGCTCGTGGTTCCACAGTTCAAAATAGTTATTGTCTCCGGCGATGACTACTTCATCCTCAATCCCCGCATGCTGTCTTAATGGAATGGGCAAGGCTATCCTGCCTTGGTTATCAATGTCGACGCTAAAAGCAGTGGCAAAAATAGCCCGGTTTAGCCTTCTCAATTTTCCTTGAGTGACTGAACCGCTGGTAAGGGTATCCGCCAGCTTTTTCCATTCAGGTAGCGGGTAGGCGGTGATGCACTTTTCTACCCCCGGCGTTAATACCACTCCCTCCTTCAGTTCGTTCCTGAACTTGGGCGGGATAGGTACTCTGCCTTTTTCGTCAATCCGGTATTCAAATTCACCAAAAAACATATTAAGCCTACACCTATCTCCCTAGTTTACCACTTTTCCCCACTTTCTACCATTGTAAAACATATTTCCCCCAATTTGTCAAGTCTTTTTAATATATTTTTTTAAATTCCCTGATTTTGCTATAAACTCTATATGTGGTAAAATACAATCTGGCTTAGGACAGGTGGTGTCATGTTAAATCTGGGCATACTGACCATTAGTGACAAGGGCTGGCAGGGACAGCGCGATGATGATAGTGGCAAGGCGATCAGGGAAAGCCTATCTCTATTAGATAGTTGTGTGGTCAAGTATGAGGTCATTCCTGATGAGATGGATGTTATTGCCGGCAAGCTTGCTGACTGGGCAGATGAGGGTAATGTGGATGTTATTGTAACCACCGGGGGCACTGGACTTGGCCAGCGTGATGTTACCCCTGAAGCTACTCTTTCTATAGTGGATAAGGTTGTGCCTGGTTTTGCTGAGGCGATGAGAGCCGAAACTTTTAGTGTGACACCATTTGCCATATTGAGTCGAGCTGTGGTCGGGGTCAGGGGGAAATGCCTTATTATCAACCTGCCGGGTAGCCCTAAAGGGGTTCGGGAGTGCCTCAGGGTGATACTGTCTGTTATTCCCCACGCTGTGGCAATTATTAAAGGAGAGGTAACTGAGCATATAGCTCAGGGTGTTGATAGGGAGTAGTCGGTGGATATTGATATTTTGACTCTATTCCCCCAGATGTTTCAGGGTCCGTTTAGCACTGGCATCTTTGAACGGGCTATTGACCACGGGCTGGTTAGTATTAACCTGCATAATATTCGGGACTATACTTATGATAAACATCATACTGCTGATGACTATGCTTACGGTGGTGGTGCTGGTATGATACTCAAGCCCGAACCTATTTTTGAGGCACTGGAGTCAATAGAGATGGATGTTAAATTAGAGGCTGGCGACATGCCAATTATTCTGCTTACCCCGCAGGGTCGCCTCTTTTCTCAACCGATTGCTTATGAGCTGTCAAAATATAGTCGTTTGATTCTTATCTGTGGTCATTATGAAGGGGTTGATGGGCGAGTGGCTGAGCATCTGGTTACTGATGAGATTAGTATCGGTGATTATGTGCTTAGTGGTGGTGAGCTAGCGGCTATGGTGGTAGTGGATGCTGTGGTCAGGCTACTGCCTGGGGTTCTTGGCTCAGAGGCTTCGCTACAGGATGATTCTCATGTCGCCGGGCTGTTGGAGTATCCCCAATACACTCGTCCTGCCGTATATAGGGAATGGTCGGTGCCTGAGGTTTTACTTTCAGGGAACCATGCCCAAGTTAGTAAATGGCGCCGTGAGCAGGCTATCCAGCGCACCCTGGAGCGTCGTCCAGAACTATTAGACAAAGCTAGCCTGAGCCTGGAGGAAAGGCGGCTGGTTGAGCGTTTATTAACCTCACCTCTTGATAAATAAATTAAAATATAGGAGTCTTATAGAATGAGTATTGCCTCGCTAGTTGAAGTCAAACCAAATCCTAATATTCCTGCTCTTGCCCCCGGTGACACGGTAAAGGTCAGTGCCAAGGTTGTGGAAGGGGAAAGGGAGCGCATCCAGCAATTTCAAGGGGTAGTAATTAAGGTGCGGGGTGGTGGGGCTAGTGCTAGCTTTACCGTGAGGCGGGTTGCCTATGGTGTCGGTGTTGAGCGTACCTTTCCTCTGTATTCACCACTGGTGGAAAAGGTAGAAGTAGTGCGGCACGGGAAAGTACGCCGGGCTAGGCTTTATTACCTGCGTGGGCTCAGTGGTAAGAAAGCTCGCATCAAGGAAAAGAGACAGGGATAAGGTTAGAGTAGAGTCCCCACGGAGCATTGGATGGGGTATGCTGAGGTTAGTGTTAATTCGCCGGTAGCCCAGCGACGGACATTTAGCTATGCCATATCCCCTGGTCTAAGTGTTGATGTTGGGCAGGCGGTATTGGTTCCCTTTGGTGATAAGCTCCTCCAGGGCATTATTTTGGAGTTAAGCCAGTACCCATCGGTGGAGGAAACCAGAGAAATAGTCGGGGTTATTGAGCCCCGCCCGCTACTATCGCCAGCCCGGGTATCGCTGGCTCGCTGGATAAGCGAATACTATCTATCACCCCTCTTTGATGCCGTGGCGTTGATGTTACCACCGGGATTTGAGCGCAAGGCGCTCACTCTTATTTCTATCCCCTCAATTCCCGACGGCTATGACTTATCTTCCCTTACCACAGAACAGAGACATGCTCTTGAATTAGTCCGGAGACAGGGCAAGGTAAGCCTGAAGGAAGTGGAGAAGACGCTGGGCAAGGAAAAGGCTCAGCGTATCGTCTCACAACTGGTGAAACAAGGCCTAGCCATAAGAAGCTATGAACTGGAGCCAGTTAAGGCAAAACCGAAGTTAGCACCTTACCTCAGCCTGGCTGTTGATGCCAGTGAAGCTCTTAAGGAGGCATCCAGGCTACGCAGGAAAGGGGGCAGTAGGCAGGCTGCTCTTCTCGACTTCCTCGTCCAGCAGTCCAAGCCTGTATCTCTGGCAGAAGTTAGGCAGCGGGCTAAATGTAATAAAACGGTAGTTGATACCTTAGCTGGTAAAGGTTTAATAAGGGTTCAGCATATTGAGATAAGGCGCGAACCGATTTCCTACCAGAATATTGCTTTGTCTTATCCACTGACTCTTACCGCCGCCCAGGAATCGGCCTTCAGGTCTATTAGCGAGAGCCTGGCACAAAAGTCAAAGGAGCATCCAGATGTTTTTCTGCTTCACGGCGTTACCGGCAGCGGCAAGACAGAAATTTATCTGCAGGCTCTGGCTGAGGCGGTGAAGATGGGGAAGCGAGGCATTGTTCTGGTCCCGGAAATTGCTCTTACTTCCCAGACTATAGAGCGATTTGCCTCACGCTTTCCTCATAAGGTGGCTGTCCTTCATAGTAAGCTCTCTCTGGGTGAACAATTTGACGAGTGGCGACGGATAAGAGACGGAGAGTTTGATGTCGTTATCGGTTCCAGGAGTGCTATTTTTGCTCCCCAACCTGACCTGGGTCTCATCGTTATTGATGAGGAGCATGAATGGACTTATAAACAAGATACATCACCCCGCTACCACGCTCGTGATGCAGCCGTAAAGCTGGCTCAGTTAACTGGGGCGGTAGTTATTCTGGGAAGTGCCACCCCTGATGTAGAGACCTTTTACCATGCCCAGCGGGGAGGATATCATTTGCTTGAGCTTACTGAGCGGGTTACCCCCGGTAAAGGTGCATCCCTGCCCCAGGTTGAGGTGGTAGATTTAAGGCAGGAGCTCAAGGCAGGTAATAGGAGCCTTTTTAGTCGTTCTTTGTCACAGGCTACGACTAAAGCCATAGGCAGCCGGGAGCAGGTAATTCTATTTCTTAATCGGAGGGGGGCAGCTAGCTTTGTTCAATGTCGCAGTTGTGGTTTTGTCCTTCGTTGCCGACGATGTGAGGTTGCCCTGACCCATCATTTTGTTGAGGATGTTCTGGTCTGCCACCAGTGTGGCTACAGAATGTCAGTCCCTCAGATTTGTCCTCAGTGCTTGAGTCGCCGGATTAAGTTTTTAGGCACTGGTACCCAGAAGCTGGAGCAAGAAGCAGGCTATACCTTTCCTCGAGCCAGTCTGCTACGCTGGGACAGTGATGTTACCAAACGGAGGTATTCTCATGAAGAAATACTGGGCAAGTTTCGCGCCCATCAGGCTGATATTCTCATTGGCACGCAAATGATTGCCAAGGGGTTGGATTTGCCTTTGGTTACCCTGGTCGGGGTAATCAGTGCTGATACCAGTATGAACCTGCCCGACTTTCGGGCGGGGGAGAGAACCTTTCAACTGCTGAGTCAGGTGGCGGGGAGGGCGGGGCGTGGCGTTTTGGGGGGGCAGGTTATCATTCAGACCTATTCTCCTGAGCACTATGCCGTTCAGGCGGCAGCCAAGCACGACTATGTCCTTTTCTATAATAAGGAGATTGCCTATCGTCGCCAGCTTCATAATCCACCGTTCACCCAACTGGCTTGCCTTGTTTATAGCCATACTAGCGATGCCCTTTGCCAGAGGGAGGCGGAAAGATTGAAGCGTCAGCTTATTGA
>DAOVUZ010000016.1 GCA_030632305.1 Dehalococcoidales bacterium
TTACCCCCCGCCAGTCAAACAGAGCGCCAATATTCCTTTACCGACTGCATTCTGCGGCTACGGGAAAAGTTCCTTAGAAATTTGGAGGAAAAGCAAGCGAAGGTACTAGCCCTAGAAGCCGAATCAGGGGGCAATGCTGCCGAGCTGGCCAAGCTTCAGGAGCAGGGGATAGAAGTCAGTATCCAACTGGGAGAGGTTTTTGCTCAAAAGGGTCAGAGGAGGTCACGAGCAAAGGAGGTGAGGAATGAGCTTAAAGAATAATGACAACCCGGGATGGTTGTCACCCCAAAATCAGGATGATGAGGAATTACCTCCAGATGAAAAAACAAGCGCTGAGTCTGAATCGGAAGTGCCAGATGTTTCGCCCACCTCTCCTCCCAAGTCTGAGGAGGAAATAGAGACTAAAGGCATAATTGAGCCGGATAAACTATGGCATGAGGCAAAGCCTCTCGAGATTGAGAAACCTGAACCTGAGGCAGATTTAGAGTTAGAAACACCACTACAACAATTTGAAGAGCATGAGATAATAGATGACCCGGTTCGTATGTACCTTCATGAAATTGGTAGAGTGCACCTTCTCACCGCTGGAGATGAAAAGGCCTTAGCCAGAAAGATAGAGAGGGGTAAACGCATCAATGAAATTAAACAAGACTACCTGCACAGATATGGAAGGTCGCCTTCGGTAACTGAAGTAGCAGTTACTATACTCAAGGAGTTGGAGCAGACTTCGACCATTATCCATCTCCTCCAAGAACAGCTTGATTTAACCCCTGCTCCCAGCTTTATTCAAACCATCTCCGATACCAAATTGCAGAAAAGCATCGATGGTGAGATAAACCAGCAACTAATCCAAGCTATCGCGGGTAAGATAGATAGGTCCATATCTAAAACAGAGGAGATTCTGATTAATCTGTCACTAGATAGTAACCTGCTACCAGAGGAAGTCCTTAATGCTATTGAAGATAGCGTCTCTCTAGCTGACATTGGGAATCTGGTGACGAATACTACCTTCATTGATTCCATTCAGGTTTATGAAAAACAACTGGAAGCACACCTGGAGAATATTGAGCATGAGGCGGTAAAGGCAAAAAGACACCTCACCGAAGCCAACCTGCGTTTAGTAGTCAGCGTAGCCAAGAAACATATCGGACGAGGCATGTCACTCCTCGACCTCATTCAGGAGGGGAATATCGGCTTAATCAGAGCCGTAGAGAAATTCGATTATCACAAGGGTTACAAATTCAGCACCTATGCCACCTGGTGGATTCGCCAAGCCATTACCCGAGCTATAGCTGACCAAGCTCGCACTATTCGTATCCCGGTTCATATGGTTGAGACCATCAATAAACTGCTAAGGGTAAGCCGCCGCCTTGCCCAGGAATATGGACGAGAACCTACCTTCAATGAAATCGGTATAGAAATGGAAATGCCTCCAGAAAAGGTCAGAGAGATTGTCAAAGTATCACAATTACCAATATCACTAGAGACACCCATGGGTGAGGAGGAAGACAGCCACTTAGGTGACTTTATCGAAGACCACAATGCTCTGCCCCCATCTGATGCCGCAACCAGGCGACTTTTGAAGGAGCAGATTGATGAGGTGCTATCCAGCTTTACTCCTCGTGAGCAACGAGTGCTCCAACTTAGATTTGGTCTTGAGGATGGACGAAGCCGAACCCTTGAGGAAGTGGGAAAGGAGTTCAATGTGACCAGGGAGCGAATTCGCCAGATTGAAGCCAAAGCCCTGCGTAAACTCCGCCACCCCAGCCGAAGCCGAAAATTGAAGGATTACCTGGAGTAACCAGACCTACTTAAACATCCCCATTAAATTCCGGGGTAGTTTACCGCCAATACCCATCTTCATCAGCTTCTGCATCTGACGAAACTGGTTAAGAAGCTGATTTATATCCTGTGGTTTCACCCCACTACCCCGAGCAATCCGACTCCGTCGGCTACCATCAATAATACCTGGATTATGCCTCTCCTCGGGGGTCATAGACAGAATGATAGACTCAATCCTCTTCAGTCGCTTGTCTTCAGTGCCCTCGGGCAATCGCCCAGCTAATTTCGACGAACCAGGTAGCATCTCAACCAGTTGAGCTAAGGGTCCCATCTTCCTAACCTCCCCCATCTGAACTAGAAAGTCATACAAATCAAAACTGGCAGTTCGCGCCTTCTTGGTTAGCTCCTTAGCCCGCTCCTCATCAAACATCCCTTCAGCTTTCTCAACCAAGGTGAGCATATCACCCATACCCAGAATCCGTGATGCCAAACGGTCAGGATAAAAGGATTCAAAGGCATCAACCTTCTCACCAACACCGATAAACTTAATAGGCACCCCGCTAACCCACCTGATAGAAAGAGCCGCCCCACCCCGGGCATCACCGTCCATTTTAGTCAGGACAAGTCCGGTCAGGTTTAGCTTAGAATGGAACTCCGTGGCTAACTGCAGTGCATCCTGACCAATCATAGCATCAACCACCAGTATTACCTCACACGGCTTTATCTCCCTTTTGAGCTGAGCCAACTCTTCCATCAGCGTCTCATCTATATGGAAACGACCAGCAGTATCAACTATAACCCAGGTAGCAGCTAACTCCTTAACTTTCCTCAAAGCGTGAGCACAAATGTCCTTACTGGTAGCCTCAGGAGTCTCACTATAAACCGGAATGTCAATCTGCTTACCCAGGGTAGATAGCTGCTCTATAGCCGCCGGCCGGCGGTTATCCGCTGCCACCAGCAAAGGGCGCTGCCCGGAACGCTTCAAATGAAGGGCTAACTTGGCAGCAGTGGTAGTCTTACCACAACCCTGCAGCCCCACCAGCATGGCTACTGAAGGAGGTTGAGCCGATGGTGTCAGACGACTCTGCCCCCCACCCAGTATGGCGATAAGCTCATCATTGACAATCTTGATTATCTGCTGGCCTGGATTCAGGCTTTCCAGCACCTCAGCACCAAGAGAACGCTCCCGCACCCTGGCATTAAAATCCTTCACCACCCTGAAGTTTACATCTGCTTCCAGAAGGGCTAACCGCACCTGGCGCAGGGCATCATCTATATCCTTTTCCTCAAGCCTACCCTTGTTACTAAGTCCCCGAAATACCTTGCCTAACTTATCAGTAAGAAATTCAAACATCTATCACTCCTCACCAGGGCTTATTCTAATTCGGGACTGCCCTACCCGTCAAGCTAAAGTGGAGGGATTACTTATTAACCCTGCTCCTTTAGCTTTTATGGACAACCCTCACCCTTTATCCCTCTCCCTTGCTAAGGGAAAGGGAACTTTTTATATAAGAGAGGATTCGCCTCTCTTTGACTATCGTTTAGCAAAGTGAAGCTAGGAGGGGCTTCACCCCTCTTTTTAGTTTCCCTCTATAGCTACAAACTATTGACGGCTGTGGTAAAATAATATAAGGGGTGAGGTTAGAGGAACTGAGAAAAATATAAGTTGAATATAAGTTGTATTGTTCTTGCTGGTGGCAAGGGCTTGCGCTTGGGGCATGACAAGGCTTTAGAGTCTGTTGGCAATAGAAGCCTGCTTGAGTGGGTAGTATATAATCTCGGCTTACTTGATAGTGATATTATTATAGTTACGGCTAGAGAGCAATCTTTTCCCCAGTTTACTGGTTATCCAAAGCTAAGAATAGTGACTGATACTTACCCCGGTAAAGGTCCATTGGGTGGTATCTATACTGGCTTAGCCGCATCGGACTCATTCCGTAACCTTGTTGTTGCCTGTGATATGCCCTTGTTGAACCAAGCCCTGCTTCGTTATATGATACAGGTTTCGGCTGATTTTGATTTAGTAGTTCCTCGACTAGATAATATGGTTGAACCGCTTCATGCCATTTACTCCAGAGACTGTTTGACTCCTGTAGGAGAGCTGCTCAAGGAGGGCATCCTGAGGGTTAGCGAACTTTTCCCTCTGGTCAGGGTAAGGTATGTAGAAGCTGAGGAGATTAACCGGTTTGACCCCAAGCACTTGAGCTTTTTCAATATTAATACTCAGACTGATTTGGCGATGGCAAGAGAGCTAGCAACAGGAGATATGAGCCGTGATAAGTGTTGAACAGGCTCTGGAGAAAATTCTTAGTTATGTAGATGTTCTGGGAGCAGAACCTAGCCCTATTCTGGACTGTCTGGGGCAGGTTCTGGCTGAGGATATATACTCTGGTATTGATGTGCCCCCGCTGGACAATACCGCTATGGATGGCTATGCGCTCCGGTCAGGAGATACTCATGGGGCTAGCCAGGAGTCGCCCCGGTTTCTGCGGGTTATTGATACCGTCGCCGCCGGCTCTATTTCCGAGTATGAGGTAGAAGCGGGCACAGCCATTCGCATTATGACCGGGGCACCGATACCAAAAGGTGCTGATTGTGTGGTCAGATTTGAGGATACCGACGAGGTTCAGCGAAGGGAGCATTCTACCGATCAGCAGCTCCCTGCTGAAATAGGCATCTTATGTGAAGCCAGTGTTGGTCTGAGCATTCGGCGGGCAGGTGAAGATATCACCGCCGGGTCAATAGTATTACATAAAGGGGTGGTAATCAGACCCTCAGAGGTTGGCGTTCTGGCTTCGCTGGGACATAGTACGGTGATGGTTATCCGCCGCCCGGTGGTGGCAATTTTAGCCACCGGAGATGAGCTGGTTGATATTAATCAACCTCTGCCTGTGGGTAAGATATATAACAGTAATACTTACAGCGTGGCTGCTCTGGTTGCACGCTACGGTGGTACACCCAGAATACTGGGAATAGCTTTGGATAGTGAGGATTCGCTGGTAGAGGGACTCCGCCGGGGTTTGGAAGCTGATATGTTGATAACTATTGGCGGCGTCTCGGCTGGGGACTACGATATTGTCAAGGATGTTCTGGCTAAAGAGGGCGAAATTGCTTTCTGGACAGTTCGGATGAAGCCAGGGAAACCTCTAGCCTTTGGTACCATCAAGGGGATGAGTAGGGCAGGTGTAGCCAGAAACATACCTCACCTTGGTTTACCGGGTAATCCGGTTAGTGCCATGGTTACCTTTGAGCTATTTGCTCGCCCGGCTATCCTTAAGATGATGGGTAAGAAGAATCTGGCTAAGCCGACTGTTGACGCCGTGATAGAAAATTGTATGGTAAATAGTGATGGGCGCCGCATCCTGGCTCGGGCTATGGTGGAAAAGCGTGGCGGGCAATACTTTGCTCGACTAACCGGCCCTCAGGGTTCGGGGATTCTAACCTCTATGACCTCAGCCAATGGGCTGGTGATTGTTCCTGAGGATAAGGCAGAGGTGAAGGCAGGAGATGTGGTGCAGACGATAATGCTGGATTGGAGTGAGGAGGTTTAACATGCCCCCAATTATTTCTATTGTGGGAAAATCCAAGGCAGGCAAGACAACCTTGCTCGAGAGCTTAATTATTGAGCTTGAGCGGCGGGAATATAAAATAGCAGTTATTAAGCACGCCGGCGATGATTTTGAACTGGATAAGGCGGGTAAGGATAGCTGGCGACTCAGCCAGGCTGGTAGCGGGGTAGTGGCGGTTAGCTCGCCCCACAAGCTGGTGGTTATCAAGCAAATGAAACGTGACCGGAGTCCGCGAGAATTGTCTGGCTTTATTGGCTCGGATTATGACCTGCTCCTGACCGAAGGATTCAGTCAAAGTAACAACCCCAAAATTGAGGTTCACCGTAAGGAGCAGGGGAAAGAGCTGTTATGCCTACCTCAGCAGCTATTAGCCGTAGTTACTGATGAGCCGCTGGATGTAGATGTGCCCCAGTTCTCCGTGGATGAAATTCAACGGCTGGCTGATTTGATTGAGAACAGGCTTCAGGCTGAGGGCAAAGAAGATAACGTTGACCTGTTCATTAATGATGTCCCTATTGCACTAAATCCATTCCTTAACAGTTTCCTGGCTAAAACATTGTTAGCCATGGTATCTACACTGAAAGGGGTTAAGCGGATAAAGAGCTTGCATATTTGGCTAAGGAGGAAGGCTTGATATTTGACGCTTCGGAGTTTGTCTTTAAGGCACCATCGGCAGTATCCAGGGCACGACGGGTTTTGATTAAACCCAGCACCTCTTACCCGCTATCATATCCAGTAACTACCAGCCGGGATATACTGTCGGTGATAATAGAAGGTATCAGGCAGGTCAGTGATGCCGATATTCTGCTACTTGAAGGCACCCCCGGCGGGGGCCCAATCTACCCAATATATAAAGCGTTGGGTTACGACTTTCCACGGGTATTGACGCTGGATGTAAAGGATTGTATCTGGGTGGAGGTAGATAATCCTCTATCTAAGCCACTGGCTGTTCCCACCTTCTGGGTACCTAATGTTATCCTGTCAAGTGACTATTTGATAAGCGTGGCTCCGTTAAAGGTTTTCAATGGCAGGGGTAGCCTCAGCATAATGAACCTGCTCACCCTGCTGCCAAGCAGTAAGTATGGTGGTGAGGCACCGACTGGCTGGGGGGCTTTATATAGTCTGGGGATAGATAGGGTAATTGCTGACCTCTATTTTACTCTGCCCTTTGACCTAGGTATTATAGAAGCTCGGCAGAAGTTTATTAGTCAGGATGACCCCACTCGGGGCGAGGTTGAGGAGTACAGCAAGGTGTTTATTGGCGAGCCTTATAAAGTAGACCGCGAAGCTTCAGAGACAGCGGGGCTTAGGACAGAGTATCTTAACTTGATTAAGGCAGCCAAAGTGGAATTTGAGACTTAAAAATCTCTACCAATCGGCCGAGATTTTATCTCATTCCCTTGAGAGTAACCACTATTATGGCTTGAGTCAGGTTGGTAACTAATACCTTACTTTAAATCCAGCGTAATTACCGCTATATTCTGACCAGTTGGTTGCTACCTTTTCCACTTTAGCCGGAGGCGGTCCGACCTTGAGGTAGCTAATTAGCTGGTCTAACTGCTTTCTTTCCCCTTCAGCATTTACCCCCACAGTGCCCCCAGACAAGTTGCGCACATAGCCGGTTAGACCAAGCTGTGTAGCTCGCGTGGAGACGAAGGCACGGAAGAAAACCCCTTGAACATGACCATATACTATTACCTGAACCGAGGCTAAATCAGCCATTATCCATCACCTTATCCTGGGATGAATCTTAACTGGAGAGAATTATATCTATCCAGTCTATCCACGCCTTGCTGATGAGCCAGGTCAATAGCTTCACGAAATTCCTGTGTATTCATGGGACGCGAGAGTAGCAGTATGTCAAAGGCTTTGTAGCAGGGGCGATACTGAGCCATGATGTTTAAGTAGGTGTAGCTGGAGACCATAACCTGGTTGGTAATGTGGCACTTCCCACTTTCACCAGCCAGACGATCAACACCACAGTGGCGGGGGCATAGACAGCACTCTTCCAGCATTGATTTGGCTTTGTCAACTCGGGTCTTTAGTTCCCCAGTGCGATAAAGCTGTTGATAAGCTGCTATCTGCCTTACTCCTCTACTTTTTCTTCCTTTCTTTTCTTCTTAACTACTTCCACGGTGGTTGAAGGTGGCAGGATGGTAGCCGCCGATACTTTCTTGGCATCCTTTTTTGGTTTCTTCGGCTCTCTGTGTCGGTAATCTCGATGTCCCATAGTAATACCTCTGCTTGATACTTCAGGGCTGGCGTTGTTAATTAAAGTTTAGCAAAAGGGGGCTACTATGTAAAGTTGGTTGAAAGTCGCTCTAGTGCTAAGCGGGCGGCTTCAGTTTCTGCCCTTTTCTTGCTTTTGCCTGACCCCTTGCCCAGCACCGTATCGTCTACCCTTACCTCAACGGTAAACCTCCGGTCATGGTCGGGTCCCACTGCTTCCACCAGGTGGTAGACAGGTACCTGGTCTTGCCTGGTTTGGATAAGTTCCTGAAGCTGTGATTTATAATCGACTCCGGTGCCATGGCTGATTACTTTTACCAGCTCAACATTAAATAACCTCAGAATAACGTCGGTGGTGGTATTTAAGCCCTGGTCGAGAAAAATAGCGGCGACAACTGCTTCTAAGGCATCGGCCAGGTTAGTCGGCTTATCCCGTCCGCCACTTGCCTCCTCTCCTCTTCCCAGATAAAGGTAGTCGCCGAGACTGATAGCTCTCGCCATATGAACCAGGGTATCCTGGCGCACCAGGGCAGCGCGGAGTTTGGTCATTTTTCCCTCGGTGAATTGGGGGAAGTCCCGATATAGCTTTTCAGCAATTACCAGATCTAAGACAGCATCACCCAGGAATTCAAGCCTTTCATTAGAGTCTGGGGCCAAGCCAGGGTTCTCATTGGTATAAGAGCTGTGAACCAGCGCCCGTTCCAGCAGAGACAGGTCGCTAAAGGAAATGCCCAGGACTTGCTGTAAAGTAGCTAAATCAGCCAAAGCTATCGCTTCCTTTCGTAAATAATCTAGCAGTTCAGCATAAATGGTCAGGACTGCCCTGTCAAATAATTGCTAGAGTCTATTTGCCATAGGTATAGCTACATGCTATAATCTTGGTGTGCTTTGGGGAATAGTCTAGTGGTAGGACAGCGGACTCTGAATCCGCCAGGGAAGGTTCGAATCCTTCTTCCCCAGCCAATAATATGGTAATTATATTACCTCAAATTAGCTAATAATTACCAGCTTTTATTTTCCCTTAGACCAAACTTAGAGGCGAAACATGAAAAGACTGATAGTATCCCTGCTCCTTCTAAGCACATTGGTAATGGCCAGTGCTTGTTCTGTGGAACCAACGCCAGGGTCGCTGGAGTGGCGACTTGACCGTCTGGTCGAACAGCTTGATCAACAACGCCAGGCACTGCACATTCCTGGTATGGCTATCGCTGTGGTCAAGAACGATGAAGTTGTCCTCGCCCATGGCTTTGGGGTGACTAATATTGAGACAGAAACGCCGGTGACGCCCGAGACAATCTTCGCTATCGGCTCATCTACCAAAGCCTTCACCGCTACTATCGTTGGTATGCTTGTCGATGAGGGGCATATGGACTGGGACAATGCGATAACCGACTACCTTCCGTATTTCACGATGGATATAGAGAGCGAGGATGAAAACGCTGAGGTTGCCATACGCGATTTGCTATGCCACCGCACCGGCTTTGTTCGGATGGGGATCCTATGGGCTAGCGGCGAAATACCACGTGAGGAGGTGTTGCTTGCCGCCACCCTGGCCGAGCCGTGGGCAGGATTTAATGAGAAGTTCTACTATAGCAATGTCATGTTCATGGCGGCGGGAGTGGCTGCTGGAGAAGCCGCAGGTACAGACTGGGATACACTGATTGCTGAGCGCATCTTTGAACCTCTGGGGATGGAGAGTTCCAGCACATCCGTGAGCCAGGCTCAAATGGACTCTCGTCTATCACTGGGTTATCTATGGGACGAGGACCTGGAGGCATACGACTACAAGCCCATGCGCAATATAGACAACATAGCCCCGGCTGGGTCTATCAACTCCAATGTACTAGACATGGCACAGTGGGTGCGCCTCCAGCTTGGCGGCGGCGAATATGAAGACCAGCGCCTGATAAGTGAAGAACAGTTAAGTGAAACCTGGACGAGCCAGATTGAAATTACCGAGGATATAGGCTATGGCCTCGGCTGGATGCTTCGAGAATGGGAGGGACAGCCTGTCATCGAGCACGGCGGTAATATCGATGGCTTCTCGGCGCAGGTGGCTCTACTGCCTGAA
>DAOVUZ010000106.1 GCA_030632305.1 Dehalococcoidales bacterium
AAGGTCAAGTAAGAGGAAGTAAGGAAGTGGAAATTCCAGTTTACAGCCTCACCGGCGAGGTAGTTAAACATATTGAGATAAGCGACAAAATTTTTGCTGTGCCGTTTAATCAGGCAGTGGTGCACCAGGCATTGCTAAGGCAACGGGCAAATGCTCGTCAAGGAACAGCTAGTACTAAAACTCGTAGTGAGGTCTCTGGTAGCACCAGGAAGTTGTTTCGGCAGAAACATACCGGTTTGGCTCGGGCTGGCAGCAAAAAGTCACCACTGCGCCGGGGAGGTGGCATCATTTTCGGTCCTAAGCCAAGGAACTATCAGCAAGCCATGCCTAAAAAGATGCGCCAGCTAGCCCTAAAGTGTGTCCTATCAGCCAAGGCTGGAGACGGAGAGCTAATGGTTTTGGAGCAATTGAAGCTTGACGAGCCTAAGACTAAGCAGATGACACAAATCCTGGCAGCGCTGGGGGTAAATTCATCAGCTCTTATCGTTACCAATGAACCAGAATACAATGTAATTAAATCAGCCCAGAATCTGGCAGAGATTAAGACAATGCCAGCCAGTCTACTTAATGTGGTTGACATTCTCTCCTATAAAATGCTATTGATGGAAGTAGCCGCAGTGCACAAAGCAGAGCAGTTATGGGGGTTGGCTCAGGAGGCAAGCAATGCACCTTTATGAGGTATTGCGCCGTCCGTTGATAACTGAGAAAGATACTACCCTTCAAGCTGCGGGCAAGTATTCCTTTGAAGTAGCCAGGGAGGCTAACAAGCACCAAATTAAACAGGCTGTGGAAAAGGCGTTCAAGGTCAAGGTAACCGCAGTTAATGTGCTGACAGTCCCTGGCAAAGGGCGAAGGATGAGGGGACGGCAGGTGTTGACCCCCTCCTGGAAAAAGGCGATAGTTAGCCTCAAATCAGGGGACAAAATTGGGTTCTTTGAGGGGGTATAATATTGGCGAGGAAGGAGGTGCCTGAGTGGCACTAAAGATATATCGCCCAACTTCTCCCGGCAGACGGGGTATGAGCGGCTCTACCTTTGAAGAGATAACTAAAGATAAGCCAGAGAAATCGCTGCTCTTACCGCTTAAAAAGAAGGCGGGGCGAAATAGTCAGGGAAGAATAACCGTTCGCCACCGCGGTAGTGGGGCAAAGCGAAGACTGCGCATACTGGATTTTAAGCGGGATAAGATTGGTGTTCCGGGCAGAGTAGCCGCTTTTGAATATGACCCTAACCGTTCGGCAAATATCGCTCTCATCTACTACGCTGATGGGGAAAAGCGCTATATCCTTGCCCCCTTAGGACTCAGTGTCGGCGATATTATAAAATCAGGCAGTGATGCTGAGGTAAAACCTGGAAATACCCTGCCCTTAAAGCAAATCCCAACCGGGACTTTAATACATAACATTGAGATGGAGACGGGGAGAGGTGGACAGTTGGTGCGGAGTGCCGGGGGGGCGGCACAACTAATGGTAAAAGAGGGCAGATATGCCCTGGTCCGATTACCATCCAGCGAGGTGCGGCGTATTGATAGTGATTGTGTGGCTACTATCGGACAGGTAGGTAATATTGACCACCAGGGTATTAGTTTGGGCAAGGCAGGTCGTAAACGGTGGTTAGGCTGGCGACCTACAGTGAGAGGTTCAGCTATGAGCCCGCGTGACCATCCCCATGGTGGCGGAGAAGGCAGGTCACCAATAGGACTGCCTGGACCTAAAACACCGTGGGGTAAACCAGCCCTGGGTTATAAAACCCGCAAGTCAAAGGCTTCAGATAAGATGATTATTAAGCGCAGGGTAAAATAAATGTCAAGGTCAATTAAAAAGGGACCAGCTATCGATGCCAAACTGCTAAAAAAAGTGGATGCGCTCAACCGCTCCGGGCAGAAGGCAGTAATAAAAACTTGGGCACGCTGGTCTACCATCCTGCCCCAGATGGTCGGACTTACTATAGGGGTACATGATGGTAGACGCCATGTGCCCATCTACATCACGGAAAATATGGTGGGGCACAAGTTAGGTGAGTTCGCTTTAACTCGAACCTTCAGGGGGCACTCGTCTAAGGCAGCAGAAAAAACCACCCAGGTAAGAAAGAAAAAGTAGGCTTAGAATGGAAGTAAGGGCAGTAGCAAAAAATACCGGCATATCACCTTCTAAAGTGCGTCTGCTGGTAGATATGGTCCGAGGCAAAAAAGTGGATGAAGCACTAGCCATGCTTAGGTTTACCAAGACACCCACGGCTCGAGTTGTAGCCAAGGTGGTGAAATCAGCGGCAGCTAATGCTGAGAACAATTTTCAGATGTCCCCTTCAGATTTAAAGATTACTAAAATCTTTGCTGATGAGGCACCAACCCTGAAGAGATTTCGCGCCCGGGCTCGAGGACAGGCAAGCCATATTCTTAAACGTTCTAGCCACATTACAATTATTGTTACTGAACAGGAGGCTTGATTGGGACATAAAGTTCACCCTTTAGGCTTTAGAATCGGTGTCATCCATGACTGGCAGGCAAAATGGTATGCCGATAAGCATTATATAGAGTTTTTGCAGGAAGACCTAAACCTCCGAAAGGCTATAAGGTCCAAGTATACTGAAGCTGGTATCTCACAAGTTCAGATTGACCGTCAGGCAAACAAGGTATCGGTAACCATTCATACTGCCCGACCTGGTATTGTCATCGGGCGGGGAGGCCAGCGAGTTGATGAAATGAGGCTCTACCTTGAAGAGCTTATTGGGAAGAGGATTCAATTAAATATTCAGGAGATTCAGCAGCCCGAGCTTGATGCTTATCTGGTAGCCAGGACAGTTGCTGAGCAGATTGAGCGCCGTGTTGCCTACCGGAGGGCGATGAAGCAGGCAGTCTTTCGCGTCACGCAGGCTGGGGCTAAGGGAGTGAAAATCAGTTGTGCCGGTAGATTAGGTGGTGCTGAGATAGCTCGCCGCCAGAACCTACATCAGGGGCAAGTGCCCTTACATACCCTGCGGGCTGATATTGATTACGGTTTGACTGAGGCACGTACCACCTTAGGTCGGATTGGGGTAAAGGTCTGGATATATAAGGGTGATATTCTTGCCCAACCCAAGATAGAGGA
>DAOVUZ010000061.1 GCA_030632305.1 Dehalococcoidales bacterium
ACCGATAGACCTACCTCGTAAGATTTAGCCTTTAAAAAAGTAGCTGCCATACCACCACCGATTAGCAGGCAGTCTACCTTATCCAAAATATTTTCTAATACGGTAATTTTGTCAGTCACCTTAGCTCCACCAATAATCCCAACAAATGGGTGGACTGGATTGGTCAGAATACCCCCTAGAACATTGAGTTCCTTTTCAATTAGTAAACCAGCCACTGCCGGAAGGTATTTCGTAATACCTACTATTGAGGCGTGAGTTCGATGGCTGGCGCCAAAGGCATTATTTATATATAGGTCAGCTAACCGAGCCAGGGCTTTAGCAAAAGAGGCATCATTTTCTTCTTCTTCAGGGTGAAAACGGATATTCTCCAAGAGTAAAAGGTCACCACCTTTTAATTTTTCTATTGTCTTCTCTACCTCGGAACCAATGCAATCTCTGGTAACCACCACTTGATGCCCTAGGATTTGCGACAGGTGCTGACCGACAACGGCTAATCGCAGTTTCTCAACTACCTTCCCCTTGGGTCGCCCCAGGTGGGAACAGAGAATAATCCTTGCCCCTTGTTCAATAAGATATCTAATAGTAGGTAGTGCCGCTCGAATACGGCTATCATCAGTAATAACCCTTCCTTCTTCATCTAGAGGGACATTGAAGTCCACCCTGACCAAAACCCTTTTGTTACCTACTTCAATGTCCCTTAGTGTTATCTTGTCCATTTATTCTCCTTGTTAAATAACAAAAATCAGACATGAACTCGGACACCTGATATTTTAAGCGGCTTTCATAATGATACTTTCCTATGAGCAAACTGCGGTGGCATCAATCCTTTTAAATCTGCAGGGTTATCTATTTTATCTAATAATATCGGCATTGCTAGCTTACTGACCAACTGAAGCTAAGAGTCGTCCCTCATACTAGCAATGCAGATGAATGATTGTCAAGCTAAAGCCTCTATATGAGCATAACTATTTCTCTCTCTCCCTCAAAGGAAGACCAACGGGGTGAGCCTGATAAGAAATTGCCAGTTTGACGCTACAACGCCGCTCTGCTACACTGCACGCGAGGTGTAACCTCTTTTAAGAAATGACTGTAAAGGAAAGGTGTGTCCCCTGAACAGCTGCTCAGCTTAGGTTTTTCTAAAGAGCTGGTAGTGCTTATTATCGCCGCTCTGCCCATAGCCGAGCTTCGCGGGGCACTACCGGTGGCGATAAACCTTTTTCATTTCTCTTGGTATTATGCCCTTCTATTGGCCATCATTGGCAATTTATTACCGGTCCCTTTCATTCTGCTATTCCTTGATACTGTTTCTCGACTACTAAGCAAAGTAGCGTTTTTTGAGCGGATTCTCAAGTGGCTCTTTGAGCGTACCAGACGGCGGGGAAAGGTTATTGAGAGATATGAGCGAATCGGTCTCATGCTATTTGTTGCCATCCCATTACCTATCACCGGTGCCTGGACAGGTTCGTTGGCTGCCGTCCTTTTTGGTTTAAAATTCAAACACGCTTTTTTATCTATCTTTATTGGTATATTCATTGCTGGCATAATTGTTACTTGCCTGAGTCTTCTTGGCTGGGTTGGAGCTATAATCGCCGGTATTGGACTTGTCTGCCTAGCTATCTCCAGCCTGTGGGCGACATCAAGATAGTTTAACACTAATATCTTGACTTTATCTTTTGTCTAATGCTACATTTAAATGCGAGATAACCTGTCCCTGTAGCTCAGTTGGACAGAGCGGCTGCCTTCTAAGCAGCGGGTCGAGCGTTCGAATCGCTCCAGGGACGCTTTTAGTTTTGATTTGTAGCTATTTTCAAAGCAGTTGGTCTTGTTGTAAAACAGATGCGAATCCTAATGTCTACTGGGAACTTGGTGTTCGTCAAAGTTTTAAACACTGTACAATAACCATTGCAGAGGATGGTACACCTTTGCCTTCAACAGTAAGTAATTTAAAAACTCTATGCCCAACCTCTGAGTCTTATCGCTTCGGCCACACGAGCTACAGCAACAATATAACCGGCTAATCTCATACTAACCTTACGCTTCAAAGATTCAGATAAAACAGCCTGAAAGGCCCGGGTCATTTTCTCATTAAGCCTGTGGTGAACCTTATCTTCATCCCAGTAATAATTATATATGTTCTGAACCCATTCGAAATAGGAAACCGTTACCCCACCAGCATTGCATAAGAAATCGGGAATGACAAATACCCCATTGTGGTATAACACTTCGTCTGCCTCCGGGGTAGTTGGACCATTAGCCAGTTCAGCGACTATCTTTGCCCTGATTTTAGAGGCATTTCCCCGGGTAATGCTGCTCTCCAATGCCGAAGGGCACAATACATCAACCTCCAGTTCCAGCAACTGGTCATTGCTTATATTTTCTGCCTGTGAAAAGTTTATAACTGAGCCGGTTTCCATTTTATGCTGCCAAACCTGATGCGGGTCCAAACCCCGCTTATTGTAGATACCACCCTTAGAATCACTAACGGCTACAATCTTAGAGCCTAGAATGTCATGCATTAGAATGGCTATATATGAGCCAGCATTGCCATACCCCTGAACCGCTACTGTTGCTGTAGATAAATCAATACCCAAGTGCCTAGAAGCTTCCTCAATGGTAAACATGCCACCACGAGCAGTAGCATCACCACGACCCAAAGAACCCCCTAATGCTAAAGGCTTTCCCGTTATTACTGCTGGAGTGTTACACCCCTTTAATCTTGAATACTCATCCATCATCCACGCCATTATCTGCGGATTGGTATATACATCTGGCGCCGGTATATCGCTGCCAGGACCAATAAACTGCCATATTGCATTTATATAGCCACGGCTTAACCTTTCCAGCTCACCACTAGACATCTGTTTAGGATTGCAGATAATGCCCCCCTTACCACCACCGAAGGGAATATCTACAATGGCACACTTCCATGTCATCCAGGCAGCTAAGGTTCTAATAGTATCAATTGTCTCATCAGGATGAAACCTGATGCCCCCTTTAAAGGGACCACGAGCATTGTTATGCTGAACCCTGAACCCGGTAAAGACCTTAGCCTGCCCATCATCCATCCTCACTGGTATACCCACTTGAAGCTCTCTCATAGGCTGTCTGAGAATAGCATGAATACCAGGTTCCAAGTCCAGCATACCAGCCACTTCATCTAGCCGGGCTTGCACAGTCTCGAACAAACTTAATGGTTTTTGGTCCATAACATACTTCCTTTCTATTGCTTATTAGGCCTTTACTGGTATTCCCCTTTCTTTAAGGTATCTTTTAGCTTCGGGTATGGATATTTCCCCAAAGTGGAAGATAGAAGCAGCTAAGACTGCCGATGCTTTACCGATTATTACCGCTTCATAGAGGTGCTCTAATTTGCCAGCGCCGCCTGAAGCAGTAACTGGAATGCTAACCGCTTCAGCCACTGCCTTGGTCATTTCTAAATCATATCCTTCCTTCGTCCCATCAGCATCCTTGCTGGTAAGCAAAATCTCACCGGCGCCCAAGTCTTCTACCCTCTTTGCCCAGTCAACAATTTCCATACCCGTAGTCTCATTGCCACTTCTCACCACCACCTCTAATCGGGGAAGACCACCCCCTGCTGGATTCTTCTTGCCATCAATAGCAACTACCAGCCTGCCCTTGCCGAATTCTTTAGCTGCTCTTTCTATAAGCTCGGGGGTCCTGACAGCAACTGTATTTATAGACACCTTGTCCACACCAAGGTCAAGCAAAGCCTTCATATCCTCAATATTGCCTATGCCACCACCTACGGCAAAGGGGATAGTAACCACCTCACAGACCTTTTTAACCCATTCCAACCTTGTCTTTCTATTCTCTACAGTGGCAAAGATGTCAAGGAAAACAAGCTCATCAGCACCCTGGCGGCAATAGGCAGCAGCCGCTTCTACCGGGTCTCGGGCATCCTTAAGATTTTCAAACTTCACCCCCTTAACCACTCTGCCCTCCCTGATATCAAGGCAAGGTATAATCCCTATCTGATTCATATTTCTCCTCTAGCCTTGTGCCTATTATAACTTACTATTACGCCAAAAGGAAGTAAGCCCTGTGCTTAGCCGTCTTACCCCGACTATTGATGGACAGTAAATGGTATGCTATACTGTTAAACTAACCATTAGTTAGAAAGGGGTTAAAACTTGCCAGATACAGCTACTATTAAGCAACTTTTGGAAGCTGGAGCTCACTTCGGGCATCAGACCAGTCGCTGGAACCCCCGTATGAAGAGCTATATCTTCACCAAGCGCAATGGCATTCATATCATTGACTTAGAGCAAACGGTGGTTATGCTAGAAAAAGCCTGCGACTTTATCCAGCAAGTAGCCGCCGAAGGTGGCATTATCCTTTTTGTCGGTACTAAAAAGCAAGCTCAAGAGTCAATAGAAGAGGAAGCTAAGCGCTGCGATATGTATTATGTCAACCAACGCTGGCTAGGCGGGGTGCTGACCAATTTCGCTACTATACAAGCCCGCATCGATTACCTTGTTCGTTTGGAAGACCAGCAGACTAGAGGGGAATTCAGCCGCTTACCCAAAAAGGAAGCACTAAAACTTGGGGAGGAAATTTCACGCCTTAACCGGCAGATGGGTGGTTTCAAAGAGATGACCAGCCTGCCATCTGCTCTATTCATTATTGACCCGGTGAAGGAAAGGATTGCTCTAGCTGAAGCCAAACGTATAGGAATACCGGTAGTAGCTGTAGTAGATACTAATTGTAACCCTGATGATATTGACCATCCGATTCCAGCCAACGACGATGCTATCAGAGCCATCAGACTAATTTGCAGTAAAGTTGCCGACTCTATTATTGAGGGCAGAACCGGCATCACTGCGATTCCAACAGAGGAAGTCCCCCCAGAGGGATTAGAAGAGCTTGAGGCTAAAGAGATTGTTGAACCTCTAATTTTGACACCTGATGATAAATAATATGGGGGAAAGATTGGGAATTCAAGCAGTTAGGGTAAAAGAGTTAAGAGACCAGACGGGAGCTGGTATTATGTTGTGCCGGAATGCTCTCCTTGAAGCAGAAGGAGATACAGAAAAGGCACTCCA
>DAOVUZ010000055.1 GCA_030632305.1 Dehalococcoidales bacterium
AGAAAACTGATGAAAGAGGTTATAGACCACTGGGCATGGCAGATGGAAGATTTTCTACCTTGCGAGGTAAAGAAGCACTGCGACCTTCTGGAGCTACCTCGGGCTATAAGTCAGGCTCACTACCCTGAAGATGAAGCAGTGAAGGCTCAGGCGAGGGTTCGTCTGGCTTTTGATGAACTCTTTCTCCTCCAGATTGGTGTGCTCAGCAGAAAGCGCAGCTGGCAGGAGAGCCAGCCGGGTAACCGGTTTACTGTTCAGACACCGATGCTGGAAACCTTTCTCCACTCTTTGCCCTTTGAGCTAACTTCAGCTCAGCAGAAGGTGCTCAACGAGCTGCTGGCTGATTTAGAAAAATCAACACCGATGTGTCGGTTACTCCAGGGGGAGGTTGGCAGTGGTAAAACGGTAGTAGCTACCGCAGCCTTGCTGGCGGCGGCGGCCAATGACTATCAGGGGGCGTTTATGGCGCCTACTGAAATTCTGGCTGAGCAGCATTTTACTACTATATGTGAGCTTCTATCCAGAGTGGGGCATAGCGATGATGGGGAGGACTACCTGCGTAGTTATTCCGGGCTTTTATCACATCCGCTTACTGTAGCCCTGCTTATCGGTGACATTAAGCAGGTCGGAAAGCAGGAACTCCAGCAGCGTATCCTGGATGGAGATATAGATATTGTTATCGGAACCCATGCCCTTATTCAGAAGGAGGTGGAGTTTCGCCGATTGGGAGTGGCTGTGGTTGATGAGCAGCACCGATTTGGGGTTACCCAGCGCTCAGCACTGCGGCAGAAGGGATTTAGCCCCCATGTCTTGGTAATGACGGCGACGCCTATACCACGAACCCTCGCCCTGACCTTATACGGTGACCTTGATTTATCGGTTATAGACGAACTTCCCCCGGGCAGACAGGTAATAAAGACGAAGTGGCTTAAACCGGAGCAGAGGGATAGCGCCTATGCCTTTTTGCGTCGTCAGGTAGCTGGCGGTCGTCAGGCGTTTATTATCTGCCCCCTGGTTGAGGAGTCCGAGGCTATTCAGGCTAGGGCAGCGGTAGCTGAATATCAGCGTCTGTCCCGGGAGGTCTTTCCTGACCTGAGACTGGGCTTGCTCCACGGGCGGATGTCAGCGGTGGAGAAGGATAAGGTAATGCGCCGCTTTCGTTCCGGTGAGCTGGATATCCTGATTTCAACCCCGGTGGTAGAGGTTGGTATTGATGTGCCTAATGCCACGGTAATGCTGATAGAGAGTGCCGACCGGTTTGGTCTGTCGCAACTCCACCAGTTTCGGGGCAGGGTGGGGCGAGGGCAGGAGCAAAGCTACTGCATGCTGTTAGTCGAGAACCCTTCAGAGGTGAGTAGAGAGAGACTTGACATAATAGAAAAGGTTCAGGATGGCTTTCAACTGGCTGAAGAGGACTTACGACTGCGGGGTCCGGGGGAATTCTTCGGCACCAGGCAGAGTGGCTTACCTGACCTGAAGATGGCTAAGCTCTCCGATGTGGCTCTGCTGGAGCTGGCACGGAGCGAGGCGATAAAACTCTTTCAAATAGACCCCGGTTTGGATGAACCCGAGCACCATCTCCTGGCTAAAGAGCTAGCCCGGGTCTGGCCAACACAAGGCGGCGAGTGGAGCTAGGGTATGAGTTTGAATCCAGCTTGCTCATGGGTGAGAATGCAGGTTACCCTTTCTAACCAGCATTGTGCTAAATTTGGGCATATAGGAGGCTAAGGCGGGATATTAATGATTAAGCAAAGGCTTATTGAGCTACTAACCGAGGCGGCGAGCCAGGCCCAGCAATTGGGCAAGCTGCCGGCGGTAACTTTACTTGATATTGTCGTTGAGCACCCCCAGAACGCCGAATATGGAGACTACGCCTCCAGTCTTCCCCTGAAACTGGCACGGGCAACCGGACTCAGCCCTTTGACTATAGCTAATGACATAGTAGGGCTTATGGCTCCCACTCCTGAGGTTGCCAGTATTGCCGTGGCACCGCCGGGGTTTATCAACTTCACCCTTAAGGACGATTGGCTGACCCAACAGGTGGATTCAATCCTGATGGCTGGTGATGCTTATGGTAACATCGTCCTTGGTGAGGGCAGTCGGGTGCAAATAGAGTTTGTTAGTGTCAATCCCACCGGCCCGCTCCATGTCGGGCATGGTCGTGGTGCTATCCTGGGTAGCACTTTAGCCAATGTCCTTGCCGCTGCTGGCTACAAGGTGGAGAAGGAGTATTACATTAATGATGCCGGCAGCCAGATAGTCGCTTTTAATCGCTCACTCTATGCCCGCTATCAGCAGTGTCTGGGTGTTGATGCCGAGATGCCGGCTGATGGTTATTTTGGTAGCTATATGGTTGACCTGGCTAAGGAGGTTATTGCTGAGGAGGGGGACAGGTTTCTTAGTCTCCCCGAAAAAGAGGCAGTACCCCAATTAGGGCAAATAGGTTCGGACAAGGTAATAGAGCAGGTCAGGAATGACCTTGAGCGGTTAGGGGTGAGCTTTGATGTTTGGTTCAGTGAGCGTAGCCTTTATGATAACGGACAATACCAGAGGGCAATATCGCTTCTGCACCAGGGGGGCTATATCGCTGAGAAGGAGGGGGCTACCTGGTTTGTGTCTACTGCCCTGGGTGAGGATAAAGATAATGTGGTGGTGCGCGGCGATGGTTCACCCACCTATTTTGCCTCTGATATTGCCTATCACTACAACAAGTTCTTGGAGCGTAAGTTTGATAAGGTAATTAATATCTGGGGGGCTGACCATCAGGGTCATGTATCCCGAATGAAAGCGGTGGTGGGTGCCCTGGGTATTAGCCCTGAGCGATTAGGTGTGATAATCTCTCAGATGGTTACCTTACTTCGGGGTGAGGAGCTGGTTCGTATATCTAAACGCAGTGGCGATATTATTACCCTGCGTGAGGTGGTAGAGGAGGTGGGAAGCGATGCCTGCCGCTTCTTCTTTCTATCCCGCTCGGCTGACAGTCAAATGGACTTTGACCTTGAATTAGCCAAAAAGGAGTCAGTGGACAATCCTGTTTACTATGTTCAGTATGCCCATGCCCGTATTGCCAGTATCCTTCGCCTGGCTCAGGAGAGGGAGATTGACTGTAGGGATGGGGATGTTTGTTTGCTTAATACTGAGCCTGAGCTGGTGTTAATACGGAAGATGCTACTTTTACCTGAGATAGTTGAGATAGTAGCCCATACCCTGGAACCTCACCATCTTACCTATTATGCTCAGGATTTGGCTACTGTGTTTCATAGCTTTTATAAGCAGTGCCGGGTCGTTTCTGAGGATAAAGCATTGACTAAAGCTCGTCTCAAGTTAGTGGAGGCAGCCAAGACTGTTCTGGCTAAGGCCCTTCACCTTATGGGGATGACGGCGCCGGATAAGATGTGAGGTGATAGGCTTACCACTTGGGGAGTCGACTTTACTGGATATAAGAATGGTATTTTGAGGGGTTATTGGCAGGGTGGTATAATGGTGCTTGTTGAGTGTACAAACTATGACTCTGAAGGGGAGGGGATTTCGTGGTGAGAGGAGGTAAATAGGGATGGAAGACAAAGAAGAGATTGCACAAATTAAGGTGGAACTGCCAGACGATGTGGCGACCGGCATTTATACCAATCTTGCTTCACTCAGCAGGTCGGGGAACGATATTATTATTGATTTTGCCCGTGTTGTGCCGGGCAGAGCTGTTGCCAGAGTAGAAACCCGGGTGATCATGAGTCCTGAGCATGCCAAAAGGCTGGCAGCGTTGCTCCAGCGAAACCTGGAGGAATATGAAAAGCGCTTTGGAAAGATACCGGCTGTTGAGGAGGTAGAAGCCACAAAACCTATTGGTTTTGTGGCTCCCCGGGAAGAAAAGTAGCTTACTCCATGGTTTGCCTTCATCAGAAGTAGTGAAGAATAGAATGAGATAAGAACACATCTGGCGCAGGCTTGCAATGGCGATTAAACAGAGCCTGCGGACGATTGAACAAAGAAGATAAAAGCAGGGTAGATAAAGCCCTGTTTTTGTTTGTGTCAGACATGCGATATCCGGGTCTTCGTCTGGGAAAGGTCGAAGGCACTTCGGTACTGCCCTGAATCGGTAACCTTGCCGTTGTGTCTCCTTTTATGTTACACTTCGCTTGAGGAAGTTTGGATGAAGCGTCGGGTCTTTTCTGGAGCTCGCCCCACAGGCAGGCAGCATCTGGGCAACTATCTGGGAGCCATACAGAATTATGTGAACCTTCAGGATGAGTATGACTGTGTCTACTGCGTAGTTGATATCCATGCTCTGACTTCATTGGAGGACACTGGCAAGCTGCAAAATAATATCCACGAGATGGTGCTTGACTGGCTGGCAGCCGGTCTTGACCCCCAGAAGAGCATTATTTTTGTCCAGTCTCATGTCCCCGAGGTGATGCAATTACATACTCTACTTGGCATGGTTACTCCCTTGGGCTGGCTGCTGCGCGTGCCTACTTTTAAGGAGAAGGCAAAGCTGCAACCTCAAAATATAAACTATGGGCTGGTGGGTTATCCGGTGCTAATGACTGCCGATATTGTGCTTTATAAAGCTGAACTTATACCGGTGGGTGAGGACCAGTTGCCTCATTTGGAGCTAGCCAGGGAGATTGCCCGCCGCTTTAACAATCTATTTGGTAATACCTTTCCCGAGCCTGAAGCCAAGCTCACTTCGTTTCCGTTGATACTGGGGCTGGATGGTAAAGAAAAAATGAGCAAGCAACTGGGCAATGATATTGAACTGGCTCTTTCACCACAGGAGACTATAGAGCGGGTAATGACGGCGGTTACCGACCCAGCTCGCCGATACCGTACTGACCCCGGGCACCCGGAGATATGCAACATTTACCGGCTTCAGGGATATGTTAATCCGCTTGAATTGGACAGTATTGGTGACCGGTGTCGTTCGGCTGATATTGGCTGTGTTGATTGTAAGATGCTCCTGGCTCAAAAGATTAATGCTATCCTTGAACCTTTACGGGAACGGCGGGCTGTTTTAGCCACTGAACCCCAGTATATAACCGATGTTCTCATGGATGGCGCTCAGCGAGCCCGGGTTATTGCCACAGAGACCCTCGCCGAGGTCAAGCAGAAGATGGGGCTTATCTGATTTTGCAACCCACCCCCTGTATCCCCCTGCGGAACAGATAATCCGACCCATATTATACCATTCCTGACTGAGTTGGACATACAACCGGGACAGAAGTAATCTAATACGGGCTTTGTTGAGTTTTCCTGATCCAATGGATGCAGGCTCCCTCGACTAACATTCACTCATTTTGTGACTTTTGTTTCAATGAAAAGAAGACCTTTACA
>DAOVUZ010000050.1 GCA_030632305.1 Dehalococcoidales bacterium
CTTGAGGCGTTGCTCTAAGGATTTAACCTCAGGGGGTGCGCTCTCAGTATCAATACGCAATTTGCTGGCGGCCTCATCAATAAGGTCAATAGCCTTGTCCGGCAAATACCTATCGGAAATATAGCGCTGACTCAACTTGGCGGCTGCTTCCAGAGCCCCGTCGCTAATCTTAATCTTATGGTGGGCTTCATACCTGGGGCGCAGCCCACGAAGCATCTCAATAGTTGCCTCAATACTGGGCTCATCGAGAAATACCGGTTGAAGACGCCGCTCCAGAGCCCTATCCTTCTCAATGAACTTGCGGTATTCATCCAGAGTGGTGGCACCGACACACTGCAACTCACCATGAGCCAGTGCTGGCTTGAGCATATTACTGGCATCAATAGCTCCCTCGGCGGCACCAGCCCCGACTACAGTATGCATCTCGTCAATAAACAATATTATTTCGCCCTGTGCCTGCCGGACCTCATCCATCACCGCCTTAAGCCGCTCCTCAAACTCACCTCGGAACTTGCTCCCTGCCACCAGTGCCCCCATATCCAGAGCCACTACCTTGCGCCCCTTAAGGGAATCAGGAACATCGTCAGCCACAATCTTCTGTGCCAGCCCCTCAGCAATGGCAGTCTTGCCCACCCCGGCATCGCCAATAATCACCGGGTTATTCTTGGTCCGCCGGGTAAGTATTTGCATCACCCGGCGAATCTCATCGTCCCGACCGATAACCGGGTCGAGCTTGCCCTGACGGGCAAACTCAGTCAGGTCACGACCATACTTCTCCAGGGAGCGATATTTGCTCTCCGCCCTGGCATCAGTAACCCGGTGCCCGCCGCGAAGCTTTTGCAGAGCCTGAAATACCTTCTCCTGGTCAATACCAAACCGATGCAAAATATCAGCCACCCTACCCTTCTGCTCCCCAGCCATGGCAATTAGCAGGTGTTCAGTACCGATAAACTCATCTTTAAGCCTATCAGCCTCAGCCGCCGCTGCCCCCAAAAGTTGAGTAATGCGAGGCGTGGCATAAAGCTGAGCTACTTCATAAGCAATACGAGGTGTTTCCCCCAGAGCGGCTTCTACCTGCTGCCTCACTGCCCCGATATCAACACCCAGCTCCGTCAAGATGTCACCAACCAGCCCCTTCTCTTGCTGAAGCAGTGCCAGCAGAATATGCTCCACATCCCACTGGCTATGATGATACTGACGAACCAGCTCCTGGGAAGCAGCCAGTGCTTCCTGTGCCTGCTCAGTAAACCTCTCCTGTCTCATAACTCACGCCCTATGTAGGCTACCCCTGAATCTTAATCTTCCAGATACATATATTACCACAGCTAAGCGCCAAACTAAAGTCCCCCCACCCGAATATTGCCCCGAAACCGAGACAGCTCTATTCAGCCAAATTTTTTAAAACTTGACAATTAATATTTGTCTAATTATAATAAATTCAGAAGTTGATTCCTCCACCCTGAGCAAAACAAACCCGATACGAGGTTATTCCTTATTAAAGGGTGAAAAGAGTTTTTCCCCCAAAGTTACTAGGTTGAAGATTTTTCTGGTATCTTAGAGATTGGTTTTCCTGTATGTCAAAGTATATCTTTGTTACTGGTGGCGTTGTTAGTTCAGTAGGTAAAGGCATCACTGTCGCCTCCATTGGCACTATACTGAAGAGTCGCGGAATCACTGTGTCGGTGCAGAAGCTAGACCCCTATCTCAATGTTGACCCGGGGACAATGTCACCCTATCAGCACGGTGAAGTATTTGTCACCCAGGACGGGGCTGAGACCGACCTTGATTTAGGTAACTACGAGCGTTTCATTGATGTTAACCTTACTGCCGACTCCAATGTTACCTCGGGTCAAATCTACAGTGCCGTTATTGCCAAGGAGAGGCGGGGCGATTTCCTGGGCGGCACCATCCAGGTGGTGCCCCATGTTACCACCGAGATAAAAGAACGGTTCAAAAAGTTAGCCGAGAAATCCCAGGCTGAGGTGATTATTATAGAAGTAGGCGGCACCGTTGGCGATATTGAGGGGCAACCGTTTCTTGAAGCCATCAGGCAGATGAGAAATGATGCCGGGCGAGATAATGTGCTCTATGTCCATGTCACTCTTCTCCCCTACCTCACCTCCACCCAGGAACTAAAGACCAAGCCCACTCAGCACAGTGTCAACGAGCTCAGGCGCATCGGTATCCAGCCTGATATTATCATATGCCGCAGTGATTACCCTATTCCGGAAGGGGTAAGGGATAAATTATCCCTGTTCTGCGACGTGGAACGGCAAGCGGTCATTCCCCTGCCCACAGTATCCACTATCTATGAGGTGCCACTTGTCCTAGAAGAGGAAAACCTGGGTCAACTGGTGGTAGACAAGCTTAACCTCAAGGCACAGCCGACTGACCTAAGCCAGTGGCAGGAACTGGTAACATGCCTCAAAACACCCCGTGAGCCGGTTAATATTGCCCTGGTCGGCAAATATGTGGAGTTAAAGGACGCCTACTTCTCGGTTCGTGAGGCGCTGGGTCACGCCGCCCTGTATTACAACAGGGATATCAACCTCATCTGGATTGCCTCCGAGGATGTAGAAAGTGATGGTAGCGATACGCTATTACGCTCTGCCCAGGGTATCATAGTTCCCGGCGGCTTTGGCACTAGAGGGATAGAAGGCATGATAAAGACGGCTAACTATGCCCGAAATAATGAAATCCCTTACTTAGGACTGTGCCTGGGGATGCATGTTATGGTAATTGAGTTTGCCCGCTATGTCCTGGGCTTAAATGAGGCAAACTCCACCGAGTTTGATGCCTCCACTCCCTACCCGGTCATTGACCTTCTCCCCGAACAGAAGGGGATAGAGAACATGGGAGGCACCATGCGTCTGGGTAACTACCCGTGTAAACTGGTTGATGGCAGCCACGCCGCTAGTGCCTATGGACAGAGCCTAGTTTACGAGCGTCATAGACACCGCTGCGAATTTAATAACGAGTTCCGCACTCGCCTAGGCGAGGCAGGAATGGTTTATAGCGGGCTATCCCCTGACGGTAGACTGGTAGAGGTCTGTGAGCTAGCCAACCACCCCTGGATGGTAAGCTGCCAGTTCCACCCTGAATTTGGCTCTCGCGCCGGCAACCCCCATCCTCTATTTCGCGATTTCATCGGTATAGCCAAGGATGTACTCCGCGAGGGGGCTCAACCCCCGCTACCCCTTTCATCCTAGTTTATGATAAAATACCGCCCACCGCGGTAGAAAGGGAAAAAATAAAATGCGCATCTTCCTGGATACAGCCAATATTGACCAAATCAGGCAAGCAGCTAAGCTGTGTATAATCAGTGGCATCACCACCAACCCCAGTCTGGTATCCAAGGAGGCAGCGGCTGACTATCAAAATACCATCAAGGAAATCTGCTCTATTATCCCCGGACCCGTTTCCACCGAGGTACTGGTAGAGGGGGCACAAGCCATGATTGAGCAGGGACGACTCATCTCCACCTGGGCGCCCAATGTGGTAATTAAAATCCCGGCGAGCGACGGTCGGGTACTGGCAACATCAGTACTTACCAGAGACAATATAAAGGTGAACTTTACCCTGTGCTTCTCGCTGAATCAAGCCCTCCTCGGAGCCCTGGCTGGCGCCACCTATGTCAGCCCCTTCGTCGGCAGACTGGATGATATTGGACACGATGGTATGCAAGTAGTCAAAGATATTGTTGATGTATTCAACCACTACCAGCTTCCCACCGAGGTGATTGCTGCCAGCATCCGTCACCCTCAGCACTGCGTGGCTGCCGCCAAGGCAGGGGCTCATATTGCCACCGTTCCCTATAATGTATTGATGCAGATGCTCCATCACCCGCTGACTGATATAGGTGTGACCCGCTTCCTTGCCGACTGGCAAAGCGTGTCACAAAGATAAAAACAAATTAAGCTATTACAAAATAGGGAAACAATTCGTATCTAGTTAGCTTTGAATTGTTTTCACAGTTATGTTAAGTGCTTACCCAAGAAGGGATAACTAGGGGTGAGGTCATACTATGAACATTAGTCAACTACAAAATAAGAGCCGAGATGAATTGATTGAGCTGGCCAAGGAGATGGGCATCTCCAGCTATACCGGACTCAAGAAGCAAGACATCGTCATGCGTCTGATACAGGCAGATACTGAGCAGCAAGGCTACATCTTCTGTGGCGGCATACTGGAGATTATGAGCGAAGGTTATGGCTTCCTCAGGCAGGACAGTCTGCTCCCCGGCTCATCCAATATCTATATCTCCCAATCCCAAATCCGCCGCTTTGGTCTGCGCAATGGCGACATGGTTTCCGGTCAGGGCAGACCACCCAAAAATGGCGAGAAATATTACAGCCTGCTCCGGGTAGAGGCAATTAACGACATCAACCCTGAGCTAGCCAAAAGCCGACCCCATTTCGGCTCACTCACCCCCACCTTCCCCGACAAATTAATTGACCTAGAGACCTCACCCAAAGAGTTGTCCACCCGACTGCTTAACCTCATTGCCCCTATCGGCCGAGGGCAACGGGGCTTAATTGTGTCACCACCCAAAGCCGGTAAGACATTACTGCTCAAGGCCATAGCCAATGCCATCACCATTAACTATAACGATATTCACCTGATGGTGTGCCTTATTGGTGAGCGACCTGAGGAGGTAACCGATATGAAGCGTTCAGTCAAAGGCGAGGTAATAAGCGCCACCTTTGACGAGCCGATAGAGAATCACACCCGTGTCGCCGAGCTCGCCCTGGAGAGAGCCAAGCGAATAGTGGAAGGCGGTAAGGATGTGGTTATCCTTCTTGACGGCATCACCCGTCTTACCCGGTCATACAACCTGGCGGTGCCCCCCAGTGGTCGCACCCTGTCTGGTGGTATTGACCCCGCCGCCCTTTACCCACCCAAGCGCTTCTTCGGTGCCGCCCGCAATACGGCTGAGGGTGGCAGCCTGACCATCATCGCCACCTGCCTCATTGATACCGGCAGCCGCATGGACGACCTTATCTATGAGGAATTCAAGGGAACGGGCAATATGGAGCTCCACCTCGACCGCCGATTAGCTGAACGCCGAATCTTCCCGGCAATGGATATTCAACGCAGTGGCACCAGGCGGGAAGAGTTACTCATGGATGAAAATACCATAAAGCAGGTATGGCTACTGCGGCGCATGGTGTCTATGATTTCCTCCGACTCTATCAACTTTAGTGAAACCACCGAGCGAGTCCTCGACCGCCTCAAGAAGACAAAATCCAATGCCGAGTTCCTGGCTAACCTGACCAAGGATATGTAAAGATTGAAAATCTCAGATAGGGGTTGACAAATAAATATTTTGTGTTATAGTAATTACATACCTATTACATAGTGTATTATCTCAGATAAAGGAGGTGATGCTATGGTAAAAGCCTTCCGGGAGATTCATCCCGAAGGCGGAACGTACCGTTGGTACTCACCTGATGGCGGCCACACGGTGCCGACGCTGGACGATCTGCCGTGGCTTCCCGATGAGTGGGTTAAGCATCTTTCAGCC